>CALIUX010000260.1 GCA_938048505.1 uncultured Pseudomonadales bacterium | reverse complement strand
AACAGTTAAAGGCACTAATCTTTGCCGTATTGCGGTACATCAACCCCAAGGACGCGATACAGCGGTGATTACCGTTGCTGAAGATAACTTAACCAAAGGCGCATCAGGCCAGGCTGTGCAAAATATGAATATTATGTTTGGTCTGGACGAACGCTGCGGCCTGAATAGCGTTCCATTATTGCCTTAAGGTTGCCTTAGTGCCTAAATGGACAAGCCAATGAAACAAAATGTATACGTCACCCTTTAATGGTCGAAGTGCTTTGAATAAGTCCACCCAGCATCGAATGATTGTCGTGCGACATCGGCCGTTATTGACATGGATAATACGCGGCAGCTTACTCGCCCTGGCCTTAATTGCGACTATCAGCGCCTACTTATTAGGTCATAAAGTAGGCGCTGAGCGCAAGGCCACTCTAGAAAGCGCGCTTGCCGAAAGCCAGGCGTCATTACCTCTGCTTGAGACCCAAACAGCCGATCTCACGCAACAGCTTATGAACGCTCGAATGGGGGCAGAAGTAGACCGCAAAGCCAATGAAGCGATTCGTAAAGAGTTGCTCACACTCAGAGCTACGCTGCAAAAAACACAGCAAGAAAACGCCTTTTTCAAGAACATTATGAACCCTAAACAGGGTAAAAAAGGGCCTGATATTGATCAATGGGAGCGCACAGCAGGCAGCAACCCTCACGAATATCGTTTTAAAGTGATCGCCAAACAATTGGTTCAACATACCAACTGGGTACAAGGACATGTCAAGATTCATATCGTCGGGCAGCAAAATGGGCAATCGATCACTCTCGATTATGCTGATATTAGCTCAGACAAAGAGACTGACTTAAAAGTGAAGTACCGTTATTTTCAAACACTCACAGGCAGTTTTACCCTACCGGCTGACTTCGTCCCAGAAACGGTTATGATTAGCCTAATCTATCAAAAATCAAAAAATAAGAGTGTCACTAAACAGTTTTCTTGGTAAAACGTGCAGCCCATACTTTAGGTAATCCGTTTACGGCTGTTGTTATAGCTTTGCTGTAACTATAATTCATCAACTCATCTGCCATCATCACCTGCGGTAATCATTCAGCGGTGATAACAATTTACTTATAAAAGTGCTTTATCTGTAACTATAATTTGATAGCAGTCGCTAATTTATTAATCGTCACGCTAATGTAATGACCGTGGCTTTGAAAAGAGGATTCTACGATGTTTGGCTCCAAAAAAAATAGTGCGACAAACAGTGATCACACTCTCGTATCACGGGGTACAAAAGTGGTTGGCGATATCCATTTTGTCGGTGAATTGCAGATTGAAGGTACAGTAATTGGTAACGTCATTGCCGAAGGTGGCAAAGATGCGCGCCTTGTCATTCACCACAAAGGACTAGTAGAAGGCGAAGTTCGCGCACCGAGCGCCATTATCAATGGTAATGTCCACGGTGATGTACGCTCTGATCAACACCTTGAGCTGGCGGCCAAAGCCGTTATACAAGGCAATGTTTATTATAATGTCATCGAGATGATCAAAGGCTCGCAAGTGAATGGCAACTTAGTACATTTTGACGAGAAAACAGCTAACACCAATGCAAAAGGTGTAAACAAAGCAGACGGTAAAAATGCTGATAACGTCAGTAAAGTGGAAAAAATCACTAGCGCCAAAGCACAAAACGCTTCTTAATCAGAGCGCTTTTCTACACGCACCAACAGCCTAACGCTGACGATCACAAGCCGTTTAGCGCTTGTTATGCTGGGTATCGAATAGGGAACCCAGCTAATGATAGCTTGACTAATTCACGATAGCTCAACACAATTCGTCTTGAATCCGCAGAGGCTGTTATGACTACCACACAAACCTATACCCCAACTCCTATTCAAGTCACCGGCAATGCTGTTGCCAAAGTTCGCAGCTTGATTGAGGAGGAGGACAATACTGACTTATCACTGCGGGTTTATGTAACAGGCGGCGGTTGCTCAGGGTTTCAATACGGCTTTAGCTTTGAAGAAGCCATCGATGAAGACGATACCCTTATTGAAAAAGAAGGGGTGAGAGTCATTGTTGATGCAATGAGCTACCCTTATTTAGTTGGCTCAAAAGTCGACTACAAAGAAGGCCTTGAGGGCTCTCGTTTTACGGTTGAGAACCCTAATGCCAGCTCAACATGCGGCTGTGGCGCATCGTTTTCAGTCTAGCGACCCTTAGTTAGCTTTTGCTTTATCCGCTTTAAATGCCATCACCAATGCTTGGTGACCGTTAGAAATCAGCTTGTTACGTGCTTTAGACAGCTTTGAACGGTCATTAAACGGGCCAACCAATACCCTATTCCATACTTCACCATTACGCACTACAACCCTCTCTGCTTTGCTTTCTAACCCCAACAGAATGAGCTCGACTTTTAGCTGCTCAGCATCAGCTGCGGACTTAAACGATGCAACCTGCAAAATAAACGTACGCGGTTTAGCGGGCTTATTCGAACCGTCATCTGGGGTGGCAAAGACGGGTACCTCATTCTCTTTAAGCATCTTGTAAAAATCAAAGCGAGGCTTTTGAGGTTGTTCTTTCACCTCTGATGTAACCGCTTGCTTGGACTTCTTGGTAGACTCGCTAGGTGCGGTTTTATGACTAGATGTTTTTGCTTTCTTATTATCTGTTTTCTTAACCCCAGTATTATTCGCCTTAGCCGTTTTAGGTTCAGTCTTTTTGAGCTGTTTAGGCGGTAATTTAGCAGCGGGGTTGACGTCTTTAGGCGTACTCTGGTGACTGCTTTTGCTCGGCTCCACATCAGACAGACGAACTAAAAACATCACAAACGCACCCACCAAAACACCCACTACCAGCCAGATCCACCCCGGCACAACACGACGTGGCGCAGGCTTTGATTTAGTCGTTCGACGTTTAGGAGAAGATTTATTAGGTGATCGATTCTTTTTTGCGTAATCTTGGGGCATATTTGATCAATAGCGCAATTGACAGTGCGCGTATTTTAGCGGTCTCAACAGTTATAACAATAGCTAATAGCCGATAACAGTAGTGAATATCATCTATGGTTGGGCAGGATGTAAGACATTTTACATCCTATGACATTTCTTGATGTGACTCGAGTGCCGCCATAAGTGCATGGTATTCCACCTCAAAGCGATCAAAAAGTTGCTTAGCCACCCGCTCACTGTCACTAGGCGGTTTATTATTCGCGCGCGCCGAGCAATAAACGTCAAGATCTGCTGAGGCTGCCATAAACGCCAGGGCGCCAAGATTACCTGCCGCACCTTTTAGACCATGACATAGCTTAGCCGCACGATCAAAGTCTTGCTGCGCCATCTGTTGCCGAACATCTTCTAGGCACGAAGCATACTGCTCTATAAATAGCCCAACCAAAGAAGTGAGGCGATCCTGCCTGCCTGAAATACGCTTGAGCAAAATTTCTTTGTCCCATGTTGCAGCGGGCAGCTGATGAGCCTCACTGTTAAAAGAAGGAACAGAAGATTCAATGGCAGGACGATCAAAGGAAGAAGATAACGGCTCATTCGGCACATCTTTTGATAAGTACTGATTCAGTAATGTAACCATATCATCGATTAAAAAGGGCTTAGCTAAATAATCATTCATACCGCACTCCAAGCAGCGTTTTTTATCACTCAGTAGTGCGCTAGCGGTCATCGCCACAATTGGGATCGTTTGATTGGACGGTCCTGCATGACCGTCTCTTATGAGGCGAGTTGCTTCAAATCCATCTAGAATAGGCATCTGGCAATCCATAAAAATCATCTGATAAGCGCCTTCGGCATCCGCCTTTTGTGATGCTTTCTCTTCTACCTTTCGCAATGCCTCTAACGCTTCTTGGCCATTCATGGCGATATCAGCATGCACCCCCAGCTCACTCAAAATACCCACAGCCACATCACAATTCACCGCATCATCATCCACTAACAATACTCTAGCGCCCTTCCATGGACGATGTGCCTTCGCCGGCTGCTCATAAGAAAGCTCAAAACTTTCAAGAAAAGGCGCAGATAAAGACGATGCCGTAAAAGACAATAAAATATCATCCAGAACAAGCGCCAATAAGCGTTTAAAAATAACATCATCCATATTAAGTGATGAGTACAAGATGTTTTTTACTGCATCCGAAGGACTAACATCAGGCAACACACTGTCTGCACTCACAACAACTATTGGGAGGTAATCGCCATAAATTTCCCTAATTTGAGATACAGCACGATCAACAGGCATATGGGAATCCGGCATGATAAAAATAATATCGCATGCCACTTCGCCATAAAAATCCGCATCATGGAATTGATTGTTCTGATATTCAAAAGGAGAAGCCTGCGCCATTACATCAAATGTTCGCAAACGCTTTACCAAACCATCTGCCTGGCTATCTTTCCCACAGACAATAAAGGCTTTTTTACCTGAGAGTTCAAGGTAAGGCAAAACCCATGGCTTCCCTTGTATATCGCTAGACATGCAGGGTTCAAGCTTGATAAAAAAAGAAAAACAACTGCCCTTACCCTCTTCGCTTGTCACCGAGACTTCTCCACCCATTAGCTGGCACAACTCTTTAACAATCGAGAGCCCTAACCCTGTGCCACCAAATTGGCGTGTATTGGATGCATCCGCTTGTGTAAAGGCATCAAATAATATGGGGGCCTTATCACTCGGAACACCAATTCCCGTATCGCGAATATCACAGTGAAGATGTGCCACACCATAATCATTGCGTGCTGTAACAGCTGAAATGAAAACAGACCCTGCGGACGTGAATTTAATTGCATTACTCACTAAATTCACTAATATCTGTTTTATGCGAGCAGGATCCCCCACCCAATTGGCTTGAGAAACAGATTCAATATCAAATCTCAAATCAATATTTTTTTTGGCGGCTTTATCAAAAAAGTCTTCGCAGGCATCAAAGAAAATCTCATACAAATTAAAAGATGATTCCTCTAAAATAATCTGACCTGCATCAATCTTAGAGAAATCTAAAATATCATTAATGATGCGTAACAACGATTCTGCACTTTTTTGCGCGATCCTTAATTTTCGCTCCTGATGCTTGCTAAGAGACGACTTCAAGACCAAACCTAGCATTCCCAAAACACCATTCATTGGTGTTCTGATTTCATGGCTCATACTCGCCATAAAGTAACTCTTGGCTTGCACCGCTGCGTTGGCTTTTTCAATCGCTTGAATCAAACGCGCTTCGGTTTTTTTACGCACTTGGCGGTCGTATACACTACTAACCAATGTAGCAATAGCCGTACAGAATGATTCCTCAGACACACTCCAATTTTTTGGCTTATCAGCACACTCAAAGCGCATGACACCCACCAACCCCTGAGAGCTCGACACAACCGTATCAATCGACGATTTAATGCCATAGCATGCATAATACTGCTGATAGAACTCCATTGTGCGGTCATCGATACTGACATCATTCACAACCACATTAATGCCTTTAAATAGGCAGTCAAAATAAGGCGAGCCTTCTCGACAACCAAAAGGCAAAAGCGCGTTAATCTCCTCTCCATCATAATATTCAGCAGGCACCGCGCCATAAGCGGGCAATTCACTCTCAATGACTTTCTTACGATAGAGTGCTCTACAGATTAATTCTTTATTGTTTGGCTCAAACATCCAAAATGATGATTGTTCAATACCTAAAGCACGGCATGATTTTTCAAGAATCAACTTTATTGCTGCGTCAAATTCACCGGCAACAATATCGGGGTGAACAGTAAGGTTGGCTAATATTTTATTATGCTTAAAGGCATACAGTTGATTTAACTGATTGACCTTCCTTTCATTGATATCTTGAAATGATCCAAAAATTCGAACACAACGCCCATTCTCTAATTCTGCCTTACCTGTTGCAGCGACCCAAATCTCTTGCCCTGATTGTGTCAACAGCTGAAACTCAATTGACCACGGTTTACCATCTTTAGCGCATTGTTTGACGGCACTCATTAAAGCATCGCGACTCTCCCCTGGCTTACAAAAACCCAAACTCGTCGCGACTGTAGGGGTGTAGCCTTCATCAACACCATGGATTTTTTTGGTCATCGGCGACCAATACACCCGGTCGTTCACTAAATCGAACTCCCATGCACCAATACGCCCTTGCTGGCTCATGCTTTCTAACAGCTCGGCTTGTCGCTTTATCTCTATTTCGTTCTTTTTTTGCTCTGAGATATCGGTATTAATGGCCATAAACCCTTGCAAGTTATCCTGCTCGTCGAACAGCGGGTTGCAATTAATGCTAACCCAGCAAAAGTGGCCGAGATGATGATGGATAAGCATGCGGATATTAAAAGGCTCTGCGTTTTGAATGGCATGCTCAAACGTGGCAACATTCTGCTCATCTGGGTGATTAGACTTTAAAAAGTCAACGAGCAATTGAGCGCGAATATCACCTATTTCATAACCTGTAATCCGCGTAAAACCCTCATTAATCCAGTCAATTCTCCCGTCTGGGTCAGTAATAATGACCCCGTTGTGGGTTTCTTTTGCGATACGCGATAAGCGCATCACCTCGTCCTCATCACACCGAGCCAATGACGAGCATGATCGTCGCCCGATGTAATAAGCAAGCGCTGCGATACTCAGTATGAAAAAAAGTATCATCGCAATGAACAAAGAAAAGGAGTCGTGCATATTGACGTGCTCACTATAATCACTATAAAAAGTGCCATGCAAAAGAAGGGAATTAGCCAATATTGAATATAGTCAATAGCAGAGCCTGCACAATGTTCATGCCAGCCTCAGATACCTATTTCAACCATACCGCTGCTTAATTAACGGCCCAACCTGCCTGAGTGGGTGTATTATCAGCTTATTTGCTTCCTCTACACATTAACCTCTATATAACCAACAACCTTATTCGCCGGCCAAGGTAATGCAAAAAAAGAGCAGGTAGAGTTGCAAATCACACCAAATTCTGGCTATTTTTCACAAAAATACAATTAACAACCTATCAGTAGGTAGACAACAGTGAACTAACTTCACATACTTACATCATAAGAGAAGTAGCAAGGCTGAAGTCAGACTCATTTCTAGACAACTTTGCCTAACATGAACTTATTTAATACAGCGCCCTTTACCTAGCTTTGCATCATCTAAAGCAAAGCTAGGTAAAGGCAACCCCAAACTGTCAACCAGCATTTACTGTGGATAAAGCGCCATGTCTAATTTTCTTCAATCAGCACAATCAGCTTACTATTGCCGTTTATTTGCTCTTATTATCTGCATTGCGCTTAGTCAATTTATCACTTTCCAGCCAGCCCATGCAGCAGACCCTTTTTACAATAGCTACCGTGACAAAGGCGCGATCAGAGGCCATGATCCTGTTGCATACTTTTCGCTAAAGCCTGGCGCAAAAGCCGTAAAAGGGAAAAAGGAGTTCTCATATGAATGGGAAGGCGTCACGTGGTATTTTAGCTCGCTCAAAAACCTCAAAGCGTTTAAAGAAAACCCAACAGCTTATGCACCACAATTTGGTGGCTATTGCTCTTTTGCCGTGAGCAAAAACTTTACCACTTCAATTCGACCAGATAGTTGGTTGATACATGAGGGCAAGCTATATCTCAACCATAATTCCGCTTCTCAACGATTATTTTCAAAATCAATCGATAATAGCTTGGCTGAAGCAAACAATAATTGGCCAACTGTTCTGACTCGCTGTGAGCGACGCAATAACTGCCGAGGCTCTGCAAAATCTAAATCGAAATAATTGCTAAAAACGGCACAAAGCCTCATTAGGCAAACTATTGTCCTATCACTCCTCCCTCTAAGCGCTCTATACCTCCCAGAGCGCTTGAACTTTAAGCTCCCAACTGGGAAAATACCCACATCGCCAGATGGCGGGCAAGCGCTGGCCAACCTCAGCATCATTTGCCTTGGGTGGCCACCACAGTGCTGCCTAACCATCCGAAGTGCGAGAGCTCACCATCCTCTGAGCTCTACCTGATCTTATGCAGGCTCAAAGGCGCTCTGCATTTGTGCATCAGGAGCAACTTCAATCTTCATCTCATACAATTGAGCAGCCCACCCACAAGCATTTATTAACCTTGACTCAATCATGTTGAGACAAGCTTAAAAAGGCCTTGTGAAAACAGGCTATAGTAGAAAGCAATACAAAAAGCTTTTACTACACGGCAGCACTTGAGTTCTTAGCTGTTCGCGTAAAATTGGTGGTGATGGCTATTTTTTACCGAGCCAAAAGGCTCACATAAAACGAGGAATACCACGGTGGAACAACTATCCGGTGGCGATATGCTACTGAGAGCACTGGCCGATGAAGGCGTTGAGTGCATTTTTGGTTACCCAGGCGGCGCAGCGCTTCATATCTATGATGCTATTTTCAGGCAACAACTGGTACATCATGTTCTTGTGCGACATGAGCAAGCCGCTACTCATGCAGCCGACGCCTATTCACGCTCAACCGGTCGAACCGGTGTTGCGCTGGTCACATCAGGCCCTGGGGCAACCAATGCAATAACAGGAATTGCTACAGCCTATATGGACTCGATTCCAATGGTTGTTATTTCGGGACAAGTGCCTACAGATAAAATTGGTGAAGACGCATTCCAAGAAACGGACATGGTCGGTGTTTCACGTCCGATTGTTAAGCACAGCTTCTTAGTAACCGATGCGGCCAAAATACCCGAAACCGTTAAAAAGGCTTTTTACTTAGCTTCAACAGGTCGTCCGGGACCGGTTGTTATCGATATCCCTAAAAATGTCAGCGCACCCGATCAGCTGTTTGATTACGAATACCCTGATAAAGTCCGCATGCGCTCATATAACCCTGCTACGCGCGGCCATGCAGGCCAAATCAAAAAAGCAGTGCAGTTATTACTCGAAGCTAAACGACCCATTTTTTATGCCGGTGGCGGTGTTATTTTAGGTAACGCGAGCCAACAACTGACCTCGCTTGCCAAAAAGCTCAATGTCCCCGTTACCAATACCTTAATGGGCCTTGGTGCTTACCCTGGTGATGACCGTCAGTTTGTCGGCATGCTGGGTATGCATGGAACAGTAGAAGCGAACTTCGCGATGCACCACAGTGATGTCATTTTAGCTGTAGGCGCACGCTTTGATGATCGCGTAACCAATACCCCCAATAAATTCTGCCCCGATGCCAAGATTATTCATATTGATATTGATCCGGCATCTATATCTAAAACCGTCAAAGCAGATGTGCCGATTGTTGGACCCGTTGATAGCGTTTTGAACGACATGCTGCAAGCACTGAGCGAATTCGACAACCAGTCTATTGATGAAGATGCACTAACGACTTGGTGGTCACAAATTAATGATTGGCGTGAAAAGCACGGCATTCTCGAACAGCCGCGCTACGACACCACCAGCGACCAAATTAAGCCGCAAGAAGTGATCTCTACGCTGTATGAAGTGACCGAAGGTGAAGCGTATATCACTAGTGATGTTGGCCAGCATCAGATGTTCGCTGCGCAGTACTACCCCTTTAAATACCCACGTCGCTGGATTAACTCTGGAGGACTAGGCACGATGGGCTTTGGCCTACCCGCTGCAATGGGAGTGCAATACGCACACCGCGATGCTGTAGTGGCTTGTGTGACAGGTGAAGGCAGTATTCAAATGTGTATTCAAGAGCTGAGTACCTGCACGCAATATAACCTGCCCATCAAAATTATTTGCCTCAACAACCAAGCCCTAGGCATGGTGAAGCAATGGCAAGATATGCAATACAGCAGCCGCTACTCTGAAAGCCTTTACGAAGAATCTTTGCCCGACTTCGTTAAGCTCGCTGAGGCTTATGGTCACGTAGGTGTGCGCATCACTAAACGTGAAGAGTTGAAAGACAAGCTCACTGAAGTGTTTGCCATGAAAGATAGGGTTGTCTTTGTCGATATTGCAGTGGATTCAATGGAGCATGTT
>CALIUX010000259.1 GCA_938048505.1 uncultured Pseudomonadales bacterium | reverse complement strand
TCAGAAACGACGACTTCACTAAGCGGCGATATCATGGCTGCGGCAGTGTAAGCTGCAGAAGAAGGGGCAGTGATTGAGCCTTTTTCAAATAGGCTAACGCTAACGGGTTGCCCATTTAAGCCTTTTTCAAGGAGGCGCCATGCAAGCAGGCTGCCTGCAAGGCCAGCACCGGCAATAGCAACTGAAAATGTTGTGTTAGACATGCTTGTTCCCTACGCAGGTTATGCCTGATCAGGTTCGACGGGTTTCGTTGGGCTGCTGAATCGTATTGAATCAGCAGACGATCTCAGCCCACTTCACCTTTAGCAAGTGGGCACCCCGACAAGAAAGCGCTAGTTTAATGCGCCTGCAAGCTGGCGTCTATTCACCTGTTGCGTAGGTTGCAGATTTGTATGGCTTTTTTGGTATAGCCGCTTTTAAGGCTGGTGAATTGTTACCATTCTATGGGTTGGCCTTGCTCATCAAAAAACTGCCCTGTTTGCTGCAAGGTTAATGCTTCAATGACGCGAGTGACCTTTAGAGTGGCTTGCTCGACGGTGTCTGGCGCTTCTTCACCACCCATTTTTGTTTTTACCCAGCCAGGGCTGACAGAGGCTGCGGTGATGTTGCGTGATTCATAGAGGCCAGCGAGCCTTTTTGTCAGCATATTCAACGCTGTTTTACTCATTGAATAAGGTGTTAGTGTGTCTTGCGAGTGCTGAGTATTGGTTATAGAGGCTAACCCTGATGAAAGCTGAATAATCTTTGCTTGGTTGGCTAGGAGTGTATCGAGCCCCTGAACAAGCAGCGCTGGCCCAACAGCGTTAACATTAAACGACTCTAAAAATGTAGATTGCTCCCACTCGCCAAACGTTTGGTGTTGTGTGATACCTGCATTGTTGATCAGTAAGTCAATTTTAATGTCGAGTGACTTTACTTCTTGAGTAAACGCTTCAATAGACTGAGCATCACTGAGGTCAAGTGCGAGAGTCGTTAATTTATGCGTATCCTGATAAGACTTGAATGGAAATGGCAGTGCCCTACAGCCAGCAATAACAGAATGACCCGCCTGTAAATAATGCTCACAAAGACCTAGTCCAATGCCTCTATTGGCACCCGTTATAATGATATTTTTTTTCATTTTAACCTCATTGTGATCTTGGGTACTTTTCTGGGGGTCAGGCTAATTTGAGTGTCTATAAGCCTTCAAAGATCTAAAGTGATTGTCTTAGTTGCACTTTGATGCAAAAAGTTCGCTATTTTATTGGTGTCAAAAAGTAACATGTTTATAACAGATAACATCACAAAAATTTGATTATTTTTTCACTTGAATATCTTCTAATCTGCGCGTGAATTTTAAATACTCATTTAGATTCTTTTAGGGGTTTTAAAATGTTTTTTCCTTACATCTAGCCAGCGAATGTGCGCAGAGGGTTTTATGGTATCAAGTATGAAAGTTACTTCAATTTGGCAAGGTTTTCGATTACCGGGTTTAGCATTATTTACACTGATGTTGAATGCTTGTGTTGCAGGTGATATCGAAGAAGTTAAAGAGACTGAGCAGCCAGAATTTATTGCTGAGCTTTCTGACTTTGAAGGATATGAGAATTGGGAGTCAATCGATTATACGGTAGGCGTGACGAATCGTTTTTTAACGGATGGTATTCATAGTAGTGGCAATAATGATTTTGTACGTCGCGTTATAGCGAACGATGTAGCACTTAAGTCGGATGGTGAAAGCTATGACAATGGCTCGATTCTCATCAAAGAAACGTTTACGTATGCCAACGATGATCTGAACAAAGAGTTTGCTATTCCTGGCGGATTGCTCGCCATGGTAAAACGCGGTGGTGATTATTCGCCAAATGGCGGCGGCTGGGAGTGGTTTAACCTTGCTGCGGATTTGTCTCAGTTTAATGCGCGCGGTATAGATGTTCGCATGGGTACGTGTTTAAGTTGTCACGCTTTAGCACAGTTAGATGAAGAGGGCGTTGTTACGGGTGGTAACGACTTTGTATTTGCTCACTCATCAGAAGTTATTGCAGATAATGACACATTTGCAGGGTATCGTACGTGGGATGTTATCGATGTTGTCACTGAGGTGTCAGACTTATTAGCTGGGCGAGCGCACGGAGCAGCAGTAGATGGCAGTACGCGTACAGTGTTTAAGAAGCAGCTTTTTGCTAACCCCGATACCTTAGAAGAAGGTTACCCTATCGGTACTGTTCTGGTTAAAGAAATTGCTGATGCAGACGATAACATAACAGGCGTCGTTGCCATGGTTAAGCGTGGTGCAGACTTTGCCGTTGGTGGAGGTGACTGGGAGTGGTTCATACTTGAAGCTGAAACCGGTGCTATTGTTGATGATGAAGATGGCCAACCACGCCGTGGTGCAATGTTAAATGATGGTGGTTGTGTTGGGTGCCATACGGCGGCGACCTCAGCAGGTGTGGGTATTGACTTTGTCTTCCAGCATGCTGATGACCCCTTCAATAAAGCCAGCGACGAAGGCTAATATTGATCTAGCCAGAAACAGAAGCGTTTTGAGAGTAATGAATCAAAGTAGTGAATATAAGAGACGCTTCTGTTTTTAGATTAATCACTGTCTTGATTAATATTCAACCAATAAAAAGCCGCTCCTTTAAAAGAGCGGCTTTTTATTGCGGTCAAGGGACCAAAGAACGCTTTAAAAGAAGTGCTTTAGTCAGTGTCTTATAGATATAAACAACTCTACGGGGCGCTTAAGTCGAGAATTTGATTACCCTTCACATTCAGTAGTGTTGTTTGCCTGCCATCAGGCCATACTGCTGCAACCCATTCTGCACCTGTCCATTGTCCTAAACCAAAACGCACGCTAAGAGCATTTTGCGATGCTCGGCTAGAGCCGCTTGTAATGTCTCTAAACTGTACGGTTTCGCCTGTTTTAACTACGATGCGTGCGCTGATGCCGCCATTATCGCCTGTGGTGGGACTTTCGGATATTTTAACTTCTAGCCAGCTATTCGAACCTTGATCCGTTGTATTTTGCCAAAGCTGTATGCGCGAACCATCCGTTGTGGCGGTGACGGCATCCACTTTACCGTCGTGGTTGTAATCGGCAAAAGCTGCAGCAACATTGTGCGCACGTGCGTTGCTTAAAATGCTGTGCTCAAGGCGGGAAGGTGTTCCGTAGTCTACCGGTGTTGTGCCTGGGTGCGTAAACACAAGGTAGTCCATATCATCTTCTTGAGTCACAAAAATATCGGGCCAAGTGTCATTGTTGAAGTCTTCAAAAGCTAAGCCCCAGCCAAATTCACCGCCTGCCGCATCACGATCCAGCGTAAAGGTGCCATCGCCATTATTGAGCATTAGAGGGTTGCGCCCCACATTCGATACATAAAAATCCAAGTCACCATCATGATCAACATCGGCAGCATCAATGCCCATTGGGTTACTTACGCGACCATCGATATTCGGCCCGGCAATTCCTGCATTTTGGCTAACCTCACTGAAACCGCCATTGCCTTCATTGCGTAATAGTACTCGATTGTATAGGGCATTACCGCGATCAGACCAAATCATGATGTCTTGTTCGCCATCATTGTTATAGTCACTCCACATCACCGCACAGGGGTTGCCAGCTTGCCTTCCTCCACCTGAGTCATCGTTGACAGCTGTGGCATTGGTCATATCCGAGACTTCTGTAAAAGTCCCATTTTTGTTGTTGCGCATCAAGTAGAGATTGCTGCGGTTGTTGTTAAACGCTGCCGAAGCCGAGACTAAATCCATCCACCCGTCACTATCATAATCGCCAAAGGCGACAATCTTGCTCACGCCAGATGCCGCATTTGCGCTGGATGATTCCGGTGCGGTTGCTAAATTACTGGTACTACTGGCATCGGTAAACTTGCCGTCTCCATCGTTCAATAGCAGCATGTCAGTTGGGTGAGTCCCTACAACAATATCGATATCGCCATCGTGATCATAGTCGGCTGCTGCAACTGAGAATGTATCTTTGTTATTCAGTAGGGCACCGATGCCGCTAGTTTGCGTGATATCAGTAAACGTGCCGTCGGTATTGTTGCGATAAAGAACGGAATTAAACTGCTGGCCTAGCCCGCCTTCTTGTAAACCGTTGGCAACAAAAATGTCATGCCAGCCATCGTTGTTAATATCAATAAAG
Organism: uncultured Pseudomonadales bacterium; assembly: GCA_938048505.1. GTDB lineage: Bacteria > Pseudomonadota > Gammaproteobacteria > Pseudomonadales > Cellvibrionaceae > Marinagarivorans. The sequence goes on along the minus strand of CALIUX010000259.1, from coordinate 163 downwards.
CCAATGCCCACGCCATGTTGATTTCCACCGCCTACCGCATTTTCTAAGCCCGCGGGTATGCCCACTTCATTAAAACGAATTGGGCCAGATGCTTTTTGCTCTGCTTGAGCGACCGCTTCGGCCTTAAAACACAGTGTTTTAGCTTGGCTAAAATCGATAGGGT
>CALIUX010000258.1 GCA_938048505.1 uncultured Pseudomonadales bacterium | reverse complement strand
CGCACAAAAAAGCCGGTTTGCTTTTGCAAACCGGCTCAATAAGGGCGATTAATTCATTCTAGGCTAGAGTACTTCCCTACCCCAATTTATCAGAAGCAACATGATAATCAGGGTCTTCTAAACGGTTCACTTCGCATAAATCACCTGCTTTATCCAACAGCTCAACGCAATCTGGGCTGAGGTGGCGTATATGAAGTTTTTTACCTAAGGCTTGATACTTAACAGCAAGGTTGTCGAGCGCCTCAATACCAGAATGATCACTCACACGAGATCGCGCAAATTCAATCACCACATGCTCTGGGTCTTCTGAAGGGTTAAATAGCTCTTTAAAATTAGCGACTGAGCCAAAAAACAATGGGCCTTTTAGAGCGTAGATTTTCCAGCCGTTGTCGTCTATTGAGGTTTCAACATCAATATGTTGTGCATGTTTCCAAGCAAAAACCAGTGCCGACACAATCACACCCACAACAACCGCGATCGCCAAGTCTGCAGCAACCGTAATGGCAGACACCAAAAAGATAATGAAGGCATCAGACATGGGGATCTTGCGAAACATTCTTAATGACGCCCACTCAAATGTACCCAATACAACCATAAACATCACACCGACTAAGGCAGCCAATGGAATCATTTCGATCAATGATGCACCAAATAAGATAAAGCCCAATAAAACCAGCGCAGCCGTTATGCCCGACATACGACCTCTACCACCCGAATTGATATTGATCATGCTCTGCCCGATCATCGCACAGCCACCCATGCCGCCAAATACACCATTAGTTGCATTCGCAACGCCCTGACCAATACATTCACGGTTACCACGCCCACGCGTACCGGTCAGCTCATCAATCAAAGTCAGCGTGAGTAAGGACTCAATCAAACCTACTGCAGCCAAAATCAACGCTGTTGGTAGGATGATCATTAAGGTTTCCCATGTGAGCGGGACTTCAGGCAAAGAGAAGTGTGGCAAGGAGCCTTTTAAAGTCGCTGTAGCGGCTTCTTCTACAGGCAACATATCGCGGACAAAATCAATCACCGTGCGCGCATCTAAACCCAAACCATGAACCAATGCCGTTACGGTCACAATCGCCACTAAAGAAGACGGTACGGCTTTGGTCAATTTAGGCAAAAAATGAATAATGGCCATCGTCAAGGCAATCAACGCGAGCATGATATAAAGCATTGAACCTTCCATCACGATTTTTTCGCCAACATCATTTTTGATGAAAAACTGCCCAAGTTGAGCAAGGAAAATTACAATCGCAAGGCCATTCACAAAGCCCAACATAACGGGGTGCGGCACCATACGAATATATTTACCTAGGCGCAGCAAACCCGCTGTAATTTGAATAAGGCCAGAAAGTAGGACCGCTGCAAACAGATACTCAACGCCATATGCCGCTACTAAGCCGACCATTACAACCGCTGTAGCGCCCGTTGCGCCCGAAATCATGCCTGGTCGCCCACCCACAACAGAGGTGATCAAACCCATCATAAAGGCAGCATAGAGGCCAATCATGGGCTCTAAACCTGCAACAAATGCAAACGCCACTGCCTCAGGTACTAAAGCAAGCGCAACGGTTGTTCCCGAAAGAACATCATTTTTTAAATTAGAAGGGGTACGATAGATTAGATTGAACATACGACTCAGGCTGCAAGGGAAGGAAGCGAGGCAAACTCGGCTAGGGCGCGCATGTTAACAAAGGCACTGTTACAGCTCAAATCGTGTACAAAGATATTTTGGCAACGCAAGCAGAACAATCAGGCTTTTTCTGTGTAGCGTATTCACTGGCACGTTGTTGAGAGGAATATTGTTGCAGAGGTTATAGATCAGTGTATGAGATGAGAAACGACTTCTTCACCTTCGTCTTCTTCGCCCTCAAGGTCTTCATCTTCTGCATCTTGTAGCTCTTGTACAGCTTCCAAGCCCGCTTCTATCATAGCCTTTGCAACGGCTGCAGCATGATCACCCAAAAAATAACGTGATTCTTCTGAAAAAGAGACTAAAACAAGCGGGTCCGCGTCTGACTTATCTTCACCCACCCGACAAAGGCCAACTTCACCTTCAGACAGCTCAACAATTTCATACAGGGCGTGGTCGTCATTTACATCAGACATGTTTGATCCAAAAAGCGATGCGCAGCGCACTAATCAAATCATTAAGGCACTACGCTAACAAAAAAGTGAGCCCAAAAGACCCAAGAACGGTGCATTATAGGGATAAGCATAATCTATACGCAAACTTATGCACGGAAATAGAAGTGTGGCGCAAAAATAAAAACCTGCACATCGTGAGCCTTTTAATCAGGTTATTGAGAAAAGGCTCACGAATACTTTACAGATATTTATGCCATATCAATCAAGCTATTCTTTTGCTTTTGAAGGTTTTTTGGCTTTGGTTGCTTTAGGTTTTGCCTTGGCTTTAACTGGCTTCTCTTGCACCTTCCAGCTACCGCCTTCATAAAACGCTTTCCAGCCCGTTGGCTTACCATCTACCTCAGACTGAACGTACTGCTCTTTGGTTTTACGGCTGTAACGTACAATTGTATCGTTACCGTCAGAATCTTGCTGAGGCGCCTTCATAATATGCGCATATTTGGGATCAATTTGATCTTTGTAAGGCACCAGCTCGCTCACGAGTGGCGCACGCGTTTCGCGGTTTTTAGGGAATTGGCTTGCTGCCAAAAACATCCCTGATGCACCATCACGCAAGATATAGTGATCATCCACTTTTAAACATTTTAAATGTGGCATATCAACGGGGTCCATCTTAGGTGGTGCCGCTTCGCCGTTTTTAAGTAGCTTACGCGTATTTTTACACTCTTCGTTGGTACAGCCAAAGTATTTACCAAAACGCCCATTCTTCAACTGCATTTCAGCGGTGCATTTGTCGCACTCTAGAACTGGGCCTTCATAGCCTTTAATCTTAAAGGCGCCCTTCTCTATTTCATAGCCATTGCAATCGGGGTTATTACCGCAAATATGCAACTTACGCGCTTCATCCAGTAAGTAGCTATCCATTGCGGTATTACATTTTGGGCAACGGCGTTTGTTGCGAAGCTGGAGTGTTTCCGCATCGTCATCATCGGCATCCATACTCACGGCTTCATCACCCGAAACCAAGTTCATGGTGTTTTTACAACGCTCTTTAGGCGGCAACGCATAGCCAGAGCATCCTAAAAAGACACCCGTACTCCCCGTTCGAATTTGCATGTGCCGTGCACATTTTTCGCATGTAATATCCGTTTCGGTGGGCGCATTAGCGCGCATACCAAACTCTTCACCCGACGCTTTAGTCAGTTGGTTGGTGAAGTCATCATAAAATTCGTTCAGCAGCTCAAGCCAATCTTTATCCCCTTCGGCCACTTTATCCAGCATAGCTTCCATATTGGCCGTAAAACCAAAATCCATTAAGCCTTTGAAGCTTTCCACTAAGCGATCGGTCACTACATCACCGATTTTATTGGCATAAAACCGGCGACTTTCAACATTGACATAACCACGGTCTTGAATCGTTGAAATGATCGATGCGTAGGTTGAAGGACGACCAATGCCTTGTTTTTCAAGTTCTTTAACCAAGCTGGCTTCGGTAAAACGCGCAGGTGGCTTAGTGAAGTGCTGGTTGGGCAACAAGGCTTTTTTATCGAGCGTATC
>CALIUX010000257.1 GCA_938048505.1 uncultured Pseudomonadales bacterium | reverse complement strand
AGATGCAATACTGGCCACCAGAATTCTTTTCTTAAATACCTGACGAGGACGTCCCATAGGGCTCTCCATTGATTTCACTTAGGTTATTTTTATAAGGATGCCCCACATAATTTATTTTTGTTATGTGTGAAGCATTGTTTAAAAGGAATCAACTTGATGTCTGACATTACATTTGATACGTCATTTGTTTAGCATATTTAACACTAGTTACGATTAACGAGCTACGGCTCGCATCAAAGAATGCATCAAATTCAAATACTATATTAAACTGGTCGATACCTTAGTACATTCGTCATAATGAAACAATACATGTGCGTCTCACAAAACCCAATGACACCAAGGTCATTTTCATTTTCTTGAAGCAACAAGGCAAAAAGCGAGTCAAAAGAGAGTATTGTCAACAATAAAATGTTAACGCCGTACAGCGGAGAAAGTTTGATCGGGTGAAAGGATTAGCCTAACCTGCTAGATACCGCTATTGATATATCACACCGAAAGCAAAGCAGCATGCTCGACTTTATCAAATCAACTTTTTGATTAAAAAAACGCCTACCCCAATCAGGACAGATTATGCAGTGCTTATTTCCCGCGATTAGAGCGAATAGAAAAGACTATTTAACGGTTGATGAGACCCACCGACTCTACGTGGAGGAAAGTGGTAATCCACATGGCATCCCTATTTTATTTATTCACGGTGGCCCGGGAGCTGGGACAAGCGCTTTTGACCGGCGCTTTTTTGATCCAGATAAGTACCGCATTATTCTTTTTGATCAACGCGGTGCCGGCCAGTCTCAACCGCACGCAAGCCTCAGCGAGAATACAACCAGTCATTTAATTTCAGATATCGAGAAAGTTCGCCGCCATTTTAGTATTGAGAAGTGGGCATTATTTGGCGGCTCTTGGGGCTCAACGCTCGCACTGCTATATGCTCAAACACACCCTGAAAAGATATTGGGTATGATTTTAAGAGGTATCTTTTTATGCCGAGAAGAAGATCTCATATGGTTTTATCAAAGAGGCGCGGATCATATCTTCCCAGATTACTGGAAGGACTATATTGCTCCCATCCCAAAGGGTGAACGTTATGAGATGATTCCTGCATATTACAGGCAACTAACGGGTGCAAACGAACTTGCTAAGATGGCCGCGGCTAAAGCCTGGAGCCAATGGGAGGCTCGATGTGCGACTTTACGCCCCAACCCCAGCATCGTAAACACCTTTATTGATCCTCATATGGCGCTATCGTTAGCGCGCATTGAGGCGCACTACTTTGTCAATAAAGCTTTTTTAGCTCCTGATCAGATCCTAAAAGATGCCAATAAGCTGCATGATATACCCGCCACTATCATTCATGGACGTTACGATATGGTGTGCCCTTTGAATGGAGCAATGGCGTTACATGATGTTTGGCCCAGTGCGCAGTTACAAATTATTCGTGACGCAGGACATTCATCCCATGAGCCTTCAATTTGCGATGCACTCGTTAGGGCAACAAACTCACTAGCAGAAAAGTTATCGGGCCAAGGTGACCTAGAGGGCTAGGGCCAGACACGCTTTACGAATCAGGCGCGTCTGGCGTTGAGGCTGTAGTTGAGTCTATATTTGAGCCTGCAGCTGAAAGAGTTGAAGAGTTGTCAGGCAAGTCGGGATAGGGCTCTATTTCACCACCCGCGCTGCCGTCTTGCGCAGGCAGCAACCAACCTGACAGCACTGCTTCTAGCCCTTCAACACCATCGCCATTATGCGAAGAAAAGAGCTGTACACTCACAAGATCAGTTAGGTTTTCTACTGTTAAATACTGACAAACATCTAAAAGAGATTTTTTCGCAGCGCCTCGCTTAAGCTTGTCGCTCTTGGTCAGCAGAATGTGTACCGGCATCTCCATATCTGCGGCCCACTCCAACATCATCGTATCAAATGACTGCAACGGATGACGAATATCCATCAGCAGCACAAGCCCCATCAAGCTTTTACGCTCATGCAAGTATTGCGAAAGGTGCTTCTGCCAATCATTTTTTTTAGCTAATGGGACTTTGGCATAACCGTAACCAGGCAGATCAACCAGTCGTAATGTAGGCTCGCCTAGACTAAAAAAATTCAAAAGCTGTGTGCGGCCTGGTGTTTTACTGGTGCGGGCCAACTTACCATTGCCCGTTAACCGATTGATTGCGCTAGACTTCCCGGCGTTGGATCGCCCAGCAAAAGCGACTTCAGCCCCTTCTTCAGACGGGCATTGTTGAAAAGTTTGGGCACTAATAAGGTACTGTGCCTGACGAAAATTTACGCGGGATGACATGTGAATACGAGTGAGTTCTAGAGAAAGGATTCCTATAATGCCACTGTCGCTCCCGCAAAGCTATCTATTGCAGGACGATGCACTCCGCAGTCGCTTTTGCACACTGCACACGCTTTGCAGCAATGACATCGTGAGGGTAATTTAACCGCCTCAGCATTGCGCTGAAAGAGAACTCAATTAAAACCATTGGCAAAATCAAACCGTATAAGCGCTTTTAGATGGGTAGTTGTCAAATAAAGCTGTAATCTGAACTTTTTGTACTGCAGCACTCTCTAAGGCCAACAAATTCGCCTAACATTATATGTTTTATTAGGATGCAGCTTGATTATGCGGCTTGTTAACCGCAAATTAAGGATCATGCTGGTAGAATCCCCCACACACTTTATCATTTGAGGATACACCCTATGCGTATTGCTGCATTAATTCTCGGGCTAGTACTTCCCCTTCTAGCCTGTGCAGAACACCACGCTGAGAGCGCCGAAAAGACCTACACAGAAGGCAAGCATTACACCATCATCGCTGGTGCAGCTAAGCCTGCCAAATCAGACACCGTTAACGTGACTGAAGTTTTCTGGTACGGCTGTGGCCATTGCTACAAATTCGAAAAGCCGCTGCATGCTTGGTTAAAGAAAAAGCCTAGCTTCATCGAATTCACTCAGTCACCCGCCATGTGGAAACAACGCCGCCCTGGTGTACCTCACGATATGATGTGGACGCACGCTAAATTGTTTTATGCTGCTAAAGCTATTCAAGGCCTAGACAAACTGCACCCTGTATTCTTTGATGCTATGCACAAAGAGCGCAAAATGTTGTTTGATGATGCTGAAATTACAGCTGTTGTTAACAAAGCTGGATTTGATGGCAAGAACTTTATCGGTGTGATGAATTCTTTTGCAGTGTCAGGCCAAGTGAAGCAAGCAGACGATCGTCAACGTCAGTACAAGATCACTGGCACACCCGAGATAGTAGTAGCTGATTATTACCATATCAGTGCAAGTAAAGCCGGTGGCCAGAAAGAAATGCTTGAAGTCGCCGAATACTTAGCGAAGAAGCTGAAAAAGTAATACTCGTTCATTCAAAGGTTCTACAAAAGGCTCGCATCTGCGGGCCTTTTTGCTTTTTAACATCTCATTTTTTATTCGCTTACACCACACTTGCTTCAACCCATCATTGCCAATACCTAAAACTCAATATCCTGTGCAACTTACATCATCCATAGCTAAATCTTCTGCAAAAAGCACGACAAGGGTATAACATTAAGGCATTGAACATTCATCAATGAACATTCATCAAAGTGGGCAATATCGTGGTAGACCGCACTCTCGACTTACGTAATATTTTGCATGACCTCAGCCAAGATGGTCGCATTAGCCAAGACACCATGAACCATTGGCTGGGTACGAGCCGTACACCCGATCAAACGGCGATGCATCCCGTTACATATATTGCGAGTCAGTCATTAGATGATCTATCACGCCCGGGCAAAAAGCTGGATGAACTCACTCTGGCCGACTGGCTGGCAGAGAAGAGCCAGCTACAGGTTTTTCATATTGACCCGATGAAGCTGCAAGTGGCTGAACTAGCCGGTGTAATGAGCTATCAGTTTGCCAAACGCCATGACTTACTCTGCGTAAAAATCAACTCAGATGAGCTTACCGTTGCCGTTGGGCAGCCTTTTGTTACTAGCTGGGTCGAGCAGCTTATGCAAACCAGCCAGCGGCGCATCAAACGCGTTTTAGCCCTGCCCTCTGATATTCAGCGTTATCGTGTTGAATTTTACTCATTAGCCAAGTCAATTAGCGGCGCGAAAGGCGGCGCGAAGTCTGCCAGCAATGTCACCAACTTCGAGCAACTGCTTGAACTGGGCAGCATGAAAGACCCCGAGGCTAATGATCAACATATTGTCAATATTGTGGATTGGCTTCTGCAATATGCTTTTGACCAACGCGCGAGCGATATTCATATTGAGCCCCGACGCGATGTTGCACGCATGCGCTTCCGAATTGATGGCGTGCTGCATGCCATCTATGAATTCCCTGCTAACGTCGCCACCGCCATTACCAGCCGCATCAAAATTTTAGGGCGTATGAATGTTGCCGAAAAGCGTAAACCTCAAGATGGCCGTATTAAAACCAAGACGCCTGATGGCACCGAAGCCGAATTACGCCTATCAACATTGCCTACGGCTTTTGGCGAGAAGTTGGTCATGCGTATTTTTGACCCTGATGTCTTGCTGCGAAGCTTTGATGATTTAGGACTTGGGGGCGAAGACTATGCGCGCTGGCAAAAGATGATCGACCATCCTCACGGCATTGTTTTGGTAACAGGGCCAACGGGCTCGGGGAAAACCACAACGCTATATTCCACCCTAAAAACCCTTGCGACCGATGAGGTTAATGTCAGCACGATTGAAGACCCCATTGAGATGGTTGAAGATGCTTTTAATCAGACGCAAGTGCAACACAATATTGAACTCGACTTTGCTGCCGGCATACGCACACTCATGCGGCAAGACCCCGACATTATTATGGTCGGCGAAATACGAGACCTTGAAACAGCCCAAATGGCGGTACAAGCGTCTTTAACCGGGCACCTTGTGCTTAGTACTCTCCACACCAATGATTCTCCTACTTCGATTTCTCGCTTGTTGGACTTGGGAGTTCCATCATACTTGCTGAAAACATCCGTATTGGGTGTTATGGCACAGCGACTAGTACGTACACTCTGCAAGCACTGCAAGGAGCCGGACACGATATCTCAAGAAGATTGGGATATATTAGTCAAACCTTGGAAAGTCGCAAAACCTGAGAAAATTTATAAAGCAGGCGGCTGCTTAGAGTGCCGTAATACCGGTTATGCGGGCCGACAAGGAATTTATGAGATATTGCGAATGAGTGAGTCACTCGGTGAGTGCATTACCGATGTGACCGACCTTAACCAACTGAGGCAACAAGCGATGCGAGAAGGCATGCGGACTTTGCGGCTTTCAGGTGCGCAAAAGATTGCAAAAGGTGTCACAACACTAGAAGAAGTATTACGCGTTGCACCACCCGTTCAACAATACCGTTAAACTCGGTGCTATCGCCTGACTAAATGCGTGAGATCACTTAATATCTTAATCGCCACGTGTAATATATAACCACACAATTACCATTAATCGAAACATACGCGCAGATCAATAAGGCGTCATTTATAATTTTCTGACATCCGCTATTAATATCGTGAAGAGGGAGATGCAATGAGCAAACCTGTTCGAGGCTGCTGCCCAAAGTGCAAACAAAAAATATTACAGAGCCTTTCAATACGCTGTATGTATTGCGGCACAGAGTTACCCACCGATTTACATCCTTCAGATTCAACAAGGCAGGCAATATTAGCACGGCAAGAAGCCAGTAATACAATGCATGATTTAGCCATGTCAGTTAAAGAACAAAAAAAGAAAAAAGGCCCGCCAGCATTACCTTCCGAATTGCAGTCGATGCTTAATATATAAAATACGTTTTATGGTATATGTTCTTTTATGTAGATCAAGTTTGGGGGACGTAAAGAGAAATGCAAGTTCCTTTACCCTCGACTGATCGCATCGTCAATGCATAACCTGCTTGCTCTGCTAAAGTCTTGACTATGAACAAGCCTAAACCAAAGCCTTGCTGCTCATTGATATCTCCCTGTTTAAAGGGCTCCATCAACCGCCCAAGCTGCTCTTCAGTCATGCCTTGACCTGTATCCCATATTTGGATTAAGACATTTCCCGATCTACCCCTAAGTGTCATTGCAATTCCGCCAGAGGCCGTATAACGCAATGCATTAGCCAATAAATTATCTATAATACGCTGCAATAAAAAAGGCATGCAGACAAATGATGCCATTTGACTTCGAACATGAAAGCGCAGCCCCTTTTTGACAATAATGGCTCGATGGCGCTGTGCAATTTTTTCCAAAAAATCAACGGCGCTGACTTCTTTACTTGAATGCTGGTATTGCAATTCTCCATCTTGAGTCAGGTTTTTAAGCAATGTTTGTGTGTAATTTAACGTTTCTAAAATATGCTTTTTAGCCTCTGCATTTTTTTCATCATCAACTAGCGCTAGAGCAAAATGCATCGCAGCAAGAGGCTGTGTCATATCATGTGTAGTCGATGCTAATGCCAATGCATTTTGCTGTTGTGCCTCAAGCGCACCCGCTCTCGCTTGCTCTGCAGCGGCCAAGGCTTCGGCATCATGTAACCTGAGTGAAAGTTGCTCGTTTAATGCTCTCCGTAGTTGCCCTGTTTGACGAAGCAATGCAATTGAAAATAGAACCAAATCAATAAGCTGCACAACACCTAAAGAACTAAATAAGTAATTATCATAACCGAGGTGAAAGCCCAAACACTCCAGTGCCAAAAAATAACTTAAGCTGCAATGAAATAATGCTCCCCAAAAAAAGAGCTTAGCAGCACTAGAGCCTTTTTTATGCATGAGCCAACCAATAGCCACCGGTATAGGCAAGCCAATTAGGGCCGCAGCAGTCATCACAATAAAAACATTAAATACAATACTCAAAACGGCTAGGCACATTGCAAGCACAGCAAGGGCAACTGCAAATTGGTATAACCGCACAAAATGCTTTTTTAAATTAAATAATGTTGCAGAAAAGAGAAAATAAAAACTATAGGTAATACCAATAATAAATGACGTAAAGTCTTGATTCCATGCGCCTTTAGTCGGCCAGAGGTAAGCAAAGTTATAACCAAATATTTGCCCCGCTAAAAAAATCAAACAAACGATATAGCAGCAATAATAAACAAGTGGTGGCGTTGGCATTGCAATAGCTTGCACTATAAACAAAATCAGAAAGGCTAACAGCGCACCAAATAATATGCCTCTTGCCAATGTGAAATCAGCCATTTTCTGATTGAGCGAATCGTGGTGAAATAACCTGAGGGCCATGGGGTAATACGCTAAGCTTTCGTGCTCAAGCAAGATCGTTTTGGTTTTACTCGCAGGAAAAACCAATGGCACAAAGAGTAATGGATACGGAAGGGAACGCTGCTGGTAATCATTCGAAGCCGAGGATTGATAAAATAAAGTGGGGTGATTATTCTCAAGATAGTAAGCGGAAAGCTTAGGAGTAAACGGCAAACCAGTTGCTAGAGCACGTTCTTGTATTGTATTACTTGAATTCTGTAAAGCTAAAAGATACCAGTGCTTTTTAGCACCAAAAACTATTTTTTGGTGGCGTAATGGTACAAATTCGCCCTCAGCCAATGCGGCTTCAGCCGTGACACCCTTATAATCTGCCCAATAAAGCAGTTGATGCGATAAACGCTGCCCAATAGGCGATTGATCAATATCAAGTACGTTACCGCTAGCCGCTACCTGAACGGTAAAAGAACAACTCACGATAATGAAAAGACACTGACTACAAAGCGATAACAAACTAAACCACTTGATCGGTAGGCGTTTCCTTAGCGGTAAAATACTGATGGCCAGCGCTGTATTTACCGAATCTATTTCATCCCATTTTTTCATCAATATACCGTTACCCCAAGCATCAACTTGTATAAACTATAACTTTTAGAGAAATAGTACTAACCAACTTGGTTATTGAAATGGACTATTAGAAAGGTTAATTCCGTATTATTACGAGCTATATAGGATTCCATGTTAACAACACTACCTAAGCTAAAAATTGCGATTGTTGATGATCATGCTCTTTTTCGATCGGCTCTGGCGTTGCTGCTAGAGCATCAATCAGGCTGTGAGGTCATTGCAGAACTCGATACACTTGATGCCATACATAGCACACTCGCTTGCAATACTCTGGATATTATTTTTTTAGATTACCATCTGCCACAAGGAGACGCTTTAGCGACTGCCCAAAAGATAAAAGAAAATCATCATAACAGCAAAGTTGTCTTTCTTACGGGGGCGCAATCATCTTATATACTTGAGCAGCTGATAGATAGTCAAGCCGATGGTATCTTACATAAAGAGATCCGACCAGAAGAGCTTCAACAAGCTCTAGAGACTATTTATAACGGCGGCAAAGCGATTTCTAAAGATGTTTTAAGCAAAATATCGGGCTCACCGGCGCTTTTTTCTGGCCGTGAATTCCAACTATTTCAACTCCTAGCTAAAGGTTTAAGCTCAAAGCAAGCAGCCGATATATTGAATATCTCCAGCCGTACCGTTGAGAAACATCGCGAAAACCTTTTTAAAAAAGGCAATGTCAGCAATCTCGCTCAGCTCATAGAGCTGGGTTACAAATGGAAAATTCTCGATTTAGAATCAGGCACTTAATCCAGCCAGAATACGCCGCTGCAAAACAACCTTATAAAATGCACTTACGAGTTGAGTCCGCGATTCTTTATAAAACTATATCTTTATAAAACAGTAGGCATAAAAAAACCCTCGCAACACCGTCACGAGGGTTTTTGAAAGCACGGATCAATTAAGCACTCGCTTCGGCTTTAGCCTCTTTGGCTTTTTTAGCACTTTCATCGGCTTCTTTTGCCGC
>CALIUX010000256.1 GCA_938048505.1 uncultured Pseudomonadales bacterium | reverse complement strand
CAATGTTTTAGTACTTGATGAACCGACTAACGATCTGGATGCCGAAACGCTCGAGCTGCTTGAAGAGCTACTGCTCAATTTTGACGGCACGGTTTTATTGGTGAGCCATGACCGGGAGTTCATGGATAACGTAGTCGGCAGTACCATCAGTTTTGAAGGTAATGGCACGCTGCGTGAGTATGTGGGAGGCTACAATGATTGGTTGCGTCAAGGCGGTAAATGGCCTGATGCATCGACCGATAAAAGCGCTAACCAAGACAGTGAAGCGCAATCGGCCACTGCTGAACCTATATCCGAGGCAAATGAAGCTGACACTCAGGTGGGTAACCAGGCTGCTTCTCAATCGAACGGTGCGAATAATAGTGCCAATAAAGCCCCAGAGCCAAAAGCTACGCCGCAAAAGCCCATTAAAAAACTCAGCTATAAACTGCAACGAGAGCTTGATCAATTGCCGGCTAAAATCGATCAGCTTGAAAAAGCGATTGCTGCTGCTGAAGCGGTGACCGCCGCCCCTGATTTTTATCAGCAAGAGCGTACTGTTGTAAGTGAAAAGTTGGCTGAATTGACCCAGTTCAATAGCGAACTCGAAACCTGCTTTGAGCGTTGGGAAGAGCTTGAGGCATTACAGAATAGTGACGCATAACACCATTGCTACCCATTACTTTATCAGCTTACCACTTTAACCGGAGCACGCTATGTGGACCATTGTTATTGTCATATTAGTCATTGCCATGATGCTAGGTCCCATCATGATTATGCAGCCCAGCAAAAGTCAGCGACGTTTAGCGAAGCTGCGTGGTCACGCACAAAAGCTTGGGTTAAGTGTGGGGGCTAGTACGCTCAAAACCGATAGCGGAAGAGAGTGTTGGTTCTATTGGCTCAATTTACCTAAGGCATGTCAGTTGTCGACCGTTAGCTTAGAAAGAGAAAACTATGCTCACGGTCTGCACTTAGCGGATTTTTGGTCCACTAAAAAACCTGTCTCGGACCCGCAAAGAATCGAAACGTTTTTGCGAGCATTACCAGATACGGTTTGTGGTGTTGATGTGACAGATCATACCTTGGGTATTCATTGGTCAGAAAAGGGCGGAATAGAAGCACTTGATACGCTTTATTCGTTACTGAAATTGTTGTCTGAAACGGTACCGGCTAAACCCTCAATTGAGACTGACGGTACACAATAGAGCACATTTGCTATACCTAATGTAGGGCGGCGCGTTTTTACTTGGCTCACGCTTTGGTTAAACGTTTATTAAAAGTGCTGCTTGAGGCGCTGTCTCGAAGAGCCGCCTCACAGTCGATTTGCGATAAAAACAAGTGTCTTGAACGGGTGAAATAACGCGTTTCAATATCGCTTTTAGACTTAATTTGACGTGTCGGCTTTAGCATAATCAACTTTTATTCGGTGCGAGATGCTTGACCTTAAGCGTGCTAGCACTTATATATGCGCAACCTATCTTTACCTGAAGGGTGCTTGACACCCAGCTTTAGAACAAAATTCATACAACGATAAGTGGAACTTTATGGGCAAGTCTCTTGTTATTGTGGAGTCGCCAGCTAAGGCGAAAACCATCAATAAGTATCTCGGCAGTCAGTATGTCGTTAAGTCCAGTGTTGGTCATATCCGTGATCTGCCTACCAGTGGTTCAAGTACTCCGGTTGACCCTAAGGCGCGTGCAGCCCAAGCCGCGTTGACTCGCAAAATGTCGCCTGATGAAAAGGCAAAATACAAAGCGAAGAAGTCGAAAGATCAACTTGTTAAGCGAATGGGCATTGACCCTGAAAAAAATTGGCAAGCGCAATACGAAATACTCCCAGGCAAAGAAAAGGTTGTCGCAGAGCTCAGAAAGCTCGCCGAAAATGCCGATGAAATCTATCTCGCAACGGATTTGGATAGAGAGGGAGAAGCCATTGCTTGGCATTTACGTGAAGCCATTGGCGGTGACCCTGACCGTTATCGCAGAGTGGTCTTTAACGAGATTACTAAGTCAGCTATTCAAGATGCCTTTAAAGAACCTGGCAAACTCGATATTGATCGTGTCAATGCCCAGCAAGCGCGTCGGTTTTTAGATCGTGTTGTGGGTTACATGGTTTCTCCTCTATTGTGGGCTAAGATCGCAAGAGGCTTGTCGGCGGGGCGCGTTCAATCGGTTGCTGTACGATTAGTGACTGAGCGTGAGAGCGAAATCCGTGCCTTTATTCCAGAAGAATACTGGACATTATTTGCCGACTTGCTTACCCAAAAAGGCGAAGGCATCAAGTGTGAGGTTAAGCGTTTTAAAGACGCCGCCTTTACACCTAAAACACAAGAAGAGACACAGCGTGCTGTTGATGCCCTGCAAAGCAGTGCCTATCGTGTTATCGCGCGGGACGATAAGCCGACTAAGTCCAAACCCGGTGCCCCGTTTATAACATCAACTCTTCAGCAGGCGGCCAGCACACGCTTGAGTTTTGGTGTCAAAAAGACAATGGTTCTTGCTCAGCGCTTGTATGAAGCGGGTTACATCACCTACATGCGTACTGACTCTACCAACTTGAGCAAAGAAGCCGTAGCCAATTGCCGCGAGCATATTGAAGAGCAATACGGTAAAAAATATCTCCCCAAAGAGCCGATTAATTATTCGAGCAAAGAGGGCGCCCAAGAGGCTCACGAAGCGATTCGTCCCTCAGATGTTTCGCGTCTTCCCACCCAATTAACGGGTATGGAGCGTGATGCAGAGCGTTTGTATACATTGATTTGGCAGCAATTTGTGGCTTGTCAAATGACACCCGCTGAATTTACGAGCACCTCTGTTGTTATTGAAGCAGGTGATTATCAGCTCCGTACAAAAGGGCGTGTTATACGCTTTGATGGCTTCATGAAAGTGAATCCACCGGCTTCCAAAAAAGAAGACGACGGCCTGTTACCTGACATTAAAGTGGGCGATACGCTCGATAAAAAAGCCTTGTTGCCCAACCAGCACTTCACTAAGCCACCTGCGCGTTTTACCGAAGCCAGCTTGGTTAAAGAACTTGAAAAACAAGGCATTGGTCGTCCTTCAACCTACGCATCGATCATTTCAACCATTCAAGATCGTGGTTATGTCAATGTTGAAAGTCGCCGGTTTTATGCCAATAAAATCGGTGATGTAGTGACCGATCGTTTAGTGGAAAGCTTCAAAGGCTTAATGGACTTTGGTTTTACGGCCAATATGGAAGCCATGCTGGATAAAGTGGCCGAAGGGGATAAAGATTGGCTTGAGCTGCTGAATGAATTTTATGATGACTTCACCAACCAGCTGACTAAAGCGTCGGGTGAAGAGTTTGGTATGCGCGCTAATGCGCCCACCGAAACAGATATTACGTGCGAAAAGTGTGCACGGCACATGCAAATTCGAACGGGGAGTACGGGTGTCTTTTTAGGATGCTCTGGCTATGCGTTGCCGCCTAAAGAGCGTTGTAAAAACACCATGAACTTGGTTTCGGGTGATGAAGCCGTGAGTATGGATGCCGA
>CALIUX010000255.1 GCA_938048505.1 uncultured Pseudomonadales bacterium | reverse complement strand
GTCTGAATTGGCTTCAGTTGACCATTTTCTTGAATCTGGGTTGCGACTACTGTATTCGAAATTTCATTCACAATATAGGCATACTCAGCTTTTGGGTGAAAAGCGAGATGGCGAGGCCCGTCACCCTGGGCACCTTGCCATGCGGTAGTAGGCATGCCCACTGAGGCGCTTTTATTTTCTATGGTTTTGGTATCAAATGGGTAAACAACAATCTTATTGTCACCCATCAACGAGACATATAAAGAATCTCCAGCTCTATTCCAACCGGCCCAGTGCGCCCAGGATTTATCTGTGCTGCCGAGTGCAACGGCAGAATCTTTGATTAGAGTGCCGTCTTCCCCAATTGTATAGACAACAGTATTACCTGATCGAAAGCTGGCTGAAGCAAGAAATTCTTGTGTGGGGTTGAGAGAGATGTGCGTGCCTGAACCAAAGGAATTATCATTGGCTAAATGCTGAAATTGCTCGCCATCCCAAACAGAAGTTGTAATGCCTTGGCCTGTTGAATAAACAATATTACGCTTACTCTTTATGCCAAAACCAAAGTTTGATGCATCAACAATACGTTTATCCGAAAACGTATTGTTGATTGTGTCAAAAGTAAAGTGAGATAACTCATCCATACCGTAAACAACTAATTCTACGGTTGGCTTGTCTTGGTGGATGGTAGTGGCGTTGCAGCCTAATAGGCTTATGCTAAAGCCAAAAAATGTAGACGCTAAAAAAAATCTTTTGAGGTGAGGTATCATATTAAATGTCTTTTTCTCAATCATATCAGTAGTATATTGATTAGTGCGGCGGTTTTACTTGTATATTATTCTGGCTTTAGCTCAATACCGAATAGGCTAGCTGGCGCACTATCGGAAGGGTGCTCAAATTCAAATACTAGATTATCTGTAAGCAGCGTTTCTTTTAGCTCCACAGTATTCATCGTTTGGACGTTGCCCTGTTTTTTATAAAGTACCGTGCCATCTTGTAGCTTAATGTGATAATTGCGCACACAGCATGGCATTACTGTTTCAGGGTGTTCCATTAGTACGGTTTCGAGAGCGTGGTCGGCATCTGTATCAAAATGAAGATGTAATGTTTTAATCGGTTTTCTTTCTGACCATTTTAAGGTAATGCTTGGTTTGTTATCTTCTTGAGAAGCAATCCAAGCATTGCTTTGATAGTAAGGGCGAAAATAACCATTCCGAATAAAATCAGAGTTAGCAATAGCGATGGCTTTTTCAAATCGAAAGGCAATATTTTTTCCTGCAGGCCTGCGTTCAGGTGTCCAGAATTCAAAGGACTCTAAACCACTATTCTCTGGGGCCTGTTGGCGGCCATTATTAGAGACTGCTTTATGTTGTTTGTTCATGACGGTGCATAAGCCGGTAATGCGCTGATCGCTCAGTGCAATGGCGACGTCAGCGTTAGCCATTAAACTAATAAACGCATATTGAGTAACAGGCAGCGCTTCCGTAAAGGGAATGGCGAGGTCTTGCTCCCCTTTGATAACAGGCAGCGTTAAGCGCTCTATACATGTATCAGGTGTATAATTTGCAGCGTTACTGCTGACACGTAATTCCACCGTCAAGGTTGTATCGCATGATGCTTGAACTTTAATAAATGGTTTTACTATAGTTCCCGCTGCTAAAGGTAAAAGTTGAGCGATGGATTGATCTAAAGGTAAAAAATCACCATTTGGTGTAAGCGTCTGTAGAGATAAAGTTGAGCTGGCAGTGATACTTGCATCGCGCATTAATGAAGAGCATTGCAGGGCAATGCCTGGGATACCTTGGCCACGAGCACTTAGGCGCTGTTGTAGTAAGTGCATATTGTCATTTGTTAACAATGTCTTAGGCTCGCAGCTAAGGTCGCGGCATAAAGCCGCGGCTTCACCGACAGCTTGTCCTCCATGTGCGCAAGTAATCATAACGCGAGTGGAGCCAAATGCGATGTGTGATGCACTAATAATGCGGCCTGCCAAAAATAAATTTTCAATATCTTTGCTAATAAAACAACGATAAGGAATTTGATAAACACCTTTTGAATGAAATTGCGAACAAGCAGGCTTATCACTGTAAATACCTTTTACAGGGTGTAAGTCAATTGCCCAGCCACCAAATGATACGGCATCATCAAACTGGCGCTGTTCAACAATATCTTGCTGGATCATCATGTATTCGCCTTCAAAGCGACGGCTCTCACGCTTCCCGGGTACTGTGCCAACCCATTCTAAAGTCAGATTTTCGACATCATCAAAATTTCCGCTATTTTTAATGTAATCCCAGATGCCGTAAACAATTTTCCATAACTCCCATTTAATATTTTCACTTTGATAAATGGTATCCATAATACCGCCAAATTCTAGCCACCAAAATTTACAGCCAGAGTCGGTTCCATTAATCTCTTTGCAGCGAGGGATGGCAGCAATATCTTCGTGTGAGTAGGCAAATGCAGGTTTAGTGTAGCTAACAGGGTGGTCAAGTCGCTTGCTGTAAAAGAAGAGCGAGTGTCCTAGTAGATCTTGTGAGGCCTCATCAGGTGCCATGAGTTCGCCAAATTCGGCTTTGGATTCTGCGCCCATGCGAAAGCTTGCACCGGCATTAAAGGCCATAATGCCATCACCGGTAGCATCACAAAATAAAGGTGCTTCAATGTGGTAATGAGTTGAATTTTGACTGCAAAACGCATCAACGCTTTTAATGCGCTGTGAACCTTTTTTATTCACTTGATAGAGTGCGGTGTTTAATAACAGCGTAATATTGTTTTCGGCGGCGACTTTGTCGAGTAAAAGGGCATCAAAAATTAAGGCGTTACCATGGCGGTTAATCTGCATGTTATCGAGCATGATTTCATCGATAACACCTCCTTCGCGTGACCATCGATTATTATTACCCATATGAGACGTCGCACCCAGAGCCCATAAGCGTACTTCTGATGATGCATTGCCTCCTAAAACAGGGCGGTCTTGAATTAATGTAACGCGACTTCCAGCGCGTGCTGCGCTAATGGCGGCACAAACACCGGCTAAGCCGCCACCGGCAACAACTAAATCAGTAGTTAAGTGCTCTATCGCGTTATCACGACGATCTTCGCTAAATGCTGTGGTAATCATAAATATAGGTTTTTGTTAAATTGGATTTATTGCCAAAAGTGTTGAAGCATTTGTTGGCTGGGTATAAGGGCGCTGAGTTTCGAGTGTAAGGTATGTAATTATTTTTTTGCTCGTGACTGCAGTGCAATATCGCGCGCTTCATTTTCTCTTTTGGTTCGAAGTTCGTCTGTTAAACCTTGTGAAAAGCACACATCGGGGTGCCATTTAATTTCGGTATTATTGGTTTCACTCGATCGTGGCATTTGGTTGCGCAAGTCACAATCAAAGCGACCTAAAAAGCTAAATTTGGTATCGGATTTATCATGATCACAAAAATGTGCTAAGCCCCAGGTAAAACCTTGACCTTCGCCTTCGCTTGTAAAAATATCCGGTATATAAGGGCCTGCGCCAACGGGCATTAATGCTGTAACGGCAGCAATTTCGAAGTTCACTCCGTCAGGTGAGTATTGAATCGTATTGCTTTCGATACCATTGCGGATGGCGAAAGCGGCAACGCCTTTTCCAAAGCGAAATACTGTCGTCTCATGCCCTGAATTTAAAATAGGGTTAAGCGGATGTTTTGTAAAAGGTCCTAGAGGGTCATCGGCAATGGCTAGACCGTTGCCGACTAAATAATCAGGGCGATCACCAAAAGCAGCCTTGTAATACACATAAATACGATTATCTATAACCATAGGGTAAGGCCCATGGATTGAGTATTGATCCCACTCACCTGGAGCGCCGTTGTCAATAACAGCATAGCCACTAGGTGTCCAAGGACCATCGGGTGAGTCTGCAGTAGAGACACTGACAGGGCAGTGATCACCTTTTAAACCACTTGGCTCAACAAATGATTGGTAATACAAATAATACTTGCCTTTCCAGACTAAAATGTCGGGTGTGCAGACGGAGCGCCAACCCAATGTAGGTTTTTCTGGGCGAGGAATTGCAACGCCTTGCTCTTCCCAATGAAACCCATCTTCACTGGTGGCATACCATACGTCCGCGAGATCCCAATCCATTGATGGAATCTCATCAGTGCACTCTGCAGCACCTCGTGGAGGAGAGATCGTATCGCGCTTGGTATACCAAATATAATATTTTCCATTTTCACAAATGATTTTAGAGGGATCGCGACGAGAGATACAACCGTCCTCATTGCCATAATCAAAACCACTTAAGCGAGAATACTTAAAGCTGGTGAATAAAGGGTTATCTTCAGGGCGGGGCGTGGGGTAATTTGCGTACAGCCTTTCCATTGCGCTACTGAGTTCGCGATCTGGGCGTGTTTGCGGTATATCCCAGGGAAAGCCTTGGGTATTTTCCTTGGTTTTATTCATCATCATACTGCCTTAAAAATGGTGTTTTAGCAGCTAT
>CALIUX010000254.1 GCA_938048505.1 uncultured Pseudomonadales bacterium | reverse complement strand
TGGTGCTGATGGCACGCCTCCCTTGAGCCTACAGGGTACGGGAATTGTAGATATTGCCAAAGCGCTTAATTCAACAGCTTACGCTGCACCAGGCGGCTTAGGTTTTGGCATCTTTAAGCCAGAATATAATGATGCTGCTATAAGGCAAGTTGAAGTAACAAATTTCTCTGAGTTTGATCAGCGCTTTAAAGTGACTGTAGAAGGGAATATGGGTGCTGGTTCTTCCGGTGTAGTTGTGGGTGTACCGCAAGAAGTCTTTGTTGGTGCTGGCGATACGGCAAGTGTGCCTGTTTCTTTGAGTATTCAATCAAGTAATGTTGAAGCAACAACTAACTTTCAAGAGTTTGATGGTTGGGTTGTTTTTACAAGCGATCGCTCTGAATTACGCGTTGGCTATACTGCCGTTGTAGAGCCTGCTTCTCGTATCGATATACATAGTCGTGGTGATAATTATCAGTTGCGTAACGTAGCTTTTGGTTCGGCAGGTATTTTTGGTTATACAGCCGCGACCTCTGCAGACAACAATCTAGGTTTCCGCTCTGTTTCAGAAGAATCAGTACTGCTTTCTTTTAATGCTGATCAAGATTGGACGAATTTTTCTCAGTATGTCTTGCAGATGAATATTGACTCTAATGAAGATGGTGAGGTGGACTACAGTGTTTCTGTGGCAGATTTGAGAACATTGGATCCAGAAGGTAATAGGTCGATCACAGGTACGATTGCGAGTGCGATTGATGATGTTGCTGCCGAAACACGAAGCTTGCTATATATTGCTCAAGCAGGCATTAATAATTCAGTTCTACAGTTTCAATTTGATGTTCTTGGTGAGTTTGGCTTTTTGGCTGAGGGCGATGTTGCCTTTGACTACACCTTGACGCTGGCTAACCTCTTTGCTGAAGATGATTCGCCTGTTGTTGTAGGGTCTGGTTCAATCGATTTAAGTCAACAGGTTGAATTTAGCATCCCGGCGATTAGTTTGCCTGCACAACAAGGCGCTGAATTTGTATTCACTGGTCCTGGTAAGCCTATGTTAATGATTCCGACGGAAAGTACTCCTGATAAGCGCGTAAAATTGATGGATTAATCTTCTTTGATGATAAAAGGACCGCCCAATTTTAACTGGGTGGTCTTTTTTATGATTTTTTAAAGGGTTTTTTATTACGCATTATAGGTAGCGAGATAGAAGTTCTACGCTTTGCTCCAAATAATAACTATCTACTGAATCAAAAGCATTCAAGATATCTGCATCAATATCCAACACAGCAATAACGGCTTTGCTTTTATTGCCATCTAGGCTATGACTGGGTTCTTTATATTTAAAAATAGGAATCACAATCTCTGATTGACTGCTTGCAGAACAAGCTATGTGGCCTGGGTATTCATTGACATTATCGACAATGATCGTCTTCTCCTGCTGCCAAGCAGAACCGCAAACACCTTGCCCGAATGGAATTCTCACACAGGCAACGGGTCCTTGAAATGTACCAAGCATTAGCTCTTCTTTAAATACGCGATATATTCCGACCCAATGAAAATCAAAGGTTTGTTTAATAAGCGCGCAAAAATTCGCACTATTGGCTATCTCATCAACACTGTTAATGAGTAATAAATCAAGCTGTTTTAAGAGTGTTTTATATTGTTCACGTTTAACATTGGGCGGTGTTGTCATTGATTTTTTCCTTTGCGTTAAAGGAGTTGGTTTTCTGAGAATCATACGTGAGTAGGGTTTTATAATTTACCCTGATAAGAATTGCTGGCTTTAATCTTGCAGACTCAGTTGCAAAACGATACTGACATTGTGAAGAAGGCTAGTTTTAGATGTTGAATTTGAATGCTTAGATTAACTGTACCTTCAAATTAGGCAGTTTAAAGAAAAATGAGGCTGCGTATAGAGTTGAGTTACCTATGCTGAACCTTATGATAAGGATTTCGCATAAATTCATAAATGAATTGAGTGTTTCTTGCAGTGTTTCGTCGTAATATAGAATTCCCGTCTTTAGCGTTATTATAAGGTTTACTTATGGAGCAGATCGTTAGTCAGGCCAATGCAATTATTTGGAGCCCTGCCTTAATCTTTTTATGTTTGTTAGCAGGCATATTTTTCTCTATCAAAACGCGATTTGTGCAGCTGCGATACCTGCCTCAAATGATTACTCTATTGAAGTCGAGTACGCCTAATTCGAAAGGAATATCATCTTTGCAAGCACTAACAATATCTTTGGCTGGGCGTGTTGGTACGGGTAATATCGCGGGTGTTGCCGCGGCCATTGGTTTTGGTGGGCCTGGTGCTATTTTATGGATGTGGGTTATTGCTTTTTTGGGTGCAGCAACTGCTTTTATTGAAAGTACATTGGGGCAAATTTATAAGGAAGAGTTAAATGGAGAGTATCGGGGAGGGCCTGCGTTTTATATCGAAAAGGCGCTTTCTATGCGAGGGTTTGCGGTCTTTTTTGCTGTCATCACTGTTATATCGACTGGAATGTTATTGCCTGGTGTGCAAGCAAATAGTATTGCTAATGCAGTAACTGAAGTTTCCCGGCAAATGCCAAGTGCTGGATTTTTATCTGCAATGAGTGTGTGGGGTGTAGGTATTGCACTTTGCATACTGGTTAGTGTTGTCATTTTTGGTGGTGTAAAACGCATAGCTCGCTTCACAGAGGTTGCCGTCCCAGCAATGGCTGTGCTTTATATCGTATTGGCATTCATTATCATTGGTATGCACATTGACCTGCTGCCTTCTATTTTTAAGCAAATTATAGTTGATGCGTTTAATCCTATGGCGGGTGTTGGCGCGGCTATTGGTTGGGGTATAAAGCGTGGAATCTATTCGAATGAAGCAGGGCAGGGCACAGGGCCTCATGCAGCGGCGGCTGCAGAAGTTCATCATCCTGCTCAACAGGGTATTGTGCAGGCGTTCTCAGTTTATATTGATACGCTCGTTATCTGTACTGCCACGGCTTTACTCATCTTAATTGCAGGTACCTACAATGTGCATGCCGGTGGTGATAGTTCAGCTTTTCTTATTCAGAATATCGCTGCTGATACTGTTGCGAGTGGTCCTGCATTTACACAGCTTGCTATTGAGAAACATTTTCCTGGTTTTGGTGCGTTATTTGTTGCGGTGGCCCTTTCAGCGTTCTCTTTCACGACGATAATTGCTTACTATTACATTGCAGAAACAAATTTGATGTATTTGATGCGTCATTTCAGATTACCGCTATTTCCAACGCTATTGAAAGTTGTTTTGGTGCTCTCTATTTTTTATGGCAGCATAAAAACAGCTAATCTAGCTTGGGGATTGGGTGATATGGGTGTTGGATTAATGGCATGGGTGAATATTGTCGCTATCTTGTGTATTTTTTATAAATCTTGCCCAGCCTTAAAAGCCCTTGCTGATTTTGATAAGCAACAGCTTGAATCAAACGAAGCACCTTCTTTTTCACCCCAGGCATTGTCAATAAAGAATGCGACTTATTGGGAGCT
>CALIUX010000253.1 GCA_938048505.1 uncultured Pseudomonadales bacterium | reverse complement strand
CTTCATCAAAACCGGTAAAGAAACTATACAGTGCCTGGTCACTGCCCTCTCGCATAGGCTTCACATAACCGTGGCATTCGGCTTCAGTCAAACTGTACTGCCCACCCAAACCAAGATTATTAAATGTCATTTCTAACACGGCAGAGCTCGTTAATTGGTTAGAATAAGCCTTGGTCATTTCACGAGCGATCATACCCTCTTTAATGTGAGGGTGATGAAACCCTTCACGCCTAACAATCGTATTGAAGATAACCAAATCACTGACGCGCGATACATCGCTACGCAACATATCCCAAGCAACAAGACCACCCATGTCATGCATCGCTAATGCAAACTCATTTACATCTAAAAAATTCAGTAAGTTCGTCACATTGCGCGCTTGCGCCACAGACAAATAATTCTGACCATTATCTTTAGGTTTGTCGCTACTACCGTACCCTAGTAGGTCAACCGTAATAACGCGGAAGTCTTTTTGTAATTCGGGAATGATTTTTCGGTATAACCACGAGGAAGTCGGCACGCCATGTAAAAGCACAAGCGCTTTACCTGAGCCCGTATCGGTATACGCTATTTTTCCATCTCGCGTTTCAAAGTAGTCTTGCTGCATGCGATGCTGCTGATAACTTTCTGGGAGTTGGTACCAGCCTGCTTTAACCGTCATAGGGTCTTTTTTTTCGGGTAGGAATGTCCCGCATGCAACCAATA
The DNA here is from genome assembly GCA_938048505.1 of uncultured Pseudomonadales bacterium. Taxonomy (GTDB): domain Bacteria; phylum Pseudomonadota; class Gammaproteobacteria; order Pseudomonadales; family Cellvibrionaceae; genus Marinagarivorans. The sequence goes on along the minus strand of CALIUX010000253.1, from coordinate 19,357 downwards.
AAAAACTAAACAACCCTAAAAAAAATCGAGCAAATAATACTTTTATCTTATGCATACCTACAAACACCTTTATCAAATAAAAAACCAAGAAATTAAGTTGTTACGTTGACTGTATGAATCCTCACACCTTCATTTTGTCTCGGGTCTACATCTAATGGTGTACTCCGATCAATTGGCAGATTGATAAAATCAAATAAATTTTTATCAGCAAGTTGGGAAGGAGAGATATTGGTTAATGCGGTAAAAATGGTATCGACTCGCCCAGGATGCTCTTCATCCCATGATTGCAACATAGCCTTAACAGACTGACGTTGTAAGTTCTCTTGGGAACCGCATAAATTACAGGGAATAATAGGAAAACGGCGCGCCTGCGCATAAGATTCAATATCGCGCTCACGGCAATACGCCAAAGGACGAATAATCACATTGCGACCATCATCTGCACGCAACTTGGGCGGCATTGCCTTTAAGCGCCCACCGTGAAACAGGTTCAAAAACAACGTTTCAACAATATCATCCTTGTGGTGGCCTAACGCAATTTTGGTTGCTCCGATTTTTTCAGCAAAGCCGTATAACGTGCCACGACGTAAGCGCGAGCAAAGCCCACAAGTGGTTTTACCCTCAGGTATGACTGATTTGACAATGCTATACGTATCTTTCTCGACAATATGGTATTCAATACCGAGTGAATCCAAGTATTCAGGCAAAATATGCTCAGGAAAACCAGGCTGTTTCTGATCCATATTCACCGCTACAACATCGAATTTTACTGGCGCAATCTTCTGAAGAATCAGCAACATATCGAGCATGGCGTAAGAGTCTTTACCACCAGACAAGCAGGCCATCACTCGATCACCTTCTTCGATCATATTAAAATCGGTAATCGCTGTGCCTGTTAGGCGACGGAGACGCTTTTGTAACTTGTTAAAAGGCGCACGGGATTGAAGTGGTATGCGAGATTGCGCATGATCCATACCCGTACTTGCTGCAGGTTGAGACAAGCTGAAAATCCTCAAAAAAGTGCCATTGTACGGCGATTGATGACAGAGCTAAACCTCCATCCGCATTTGCAAGCAGCCTAACGTAAGAATGCTGCTAATATCAATAGACCGCCTATTTTGGGTGAGCAAGCATGAATCGTAAACAGCGCGGAGGCAGCTATGGATTTAGCCGGATTATTCGAGTGGTTCCCTCATCACAATAGCAGTAGCAGTGACCCCGTTAACGCGGCATTACTACCCAAGCTTTCACCACAAAAATGGCAAGCAATAGTCAACGCTTACAAAGTTAATCAGCGCCTAACCATAGCCCCTGTACGAGAAGAGCAGAATCTAACTGATCACACCCCAGCTGATGAAGCCTTAGTTGATCAAACCCTAGATTATCAAAGACAGTTACTGTGTGATGCAGAAACTACACTGCTCATGCTTGATGAGCAACAACAACAAGCACGGGTATCGATTCCGCTTGTTGCATCACCGGTCCATTCACGAGCCAACGGGTCGGGCAATCACCCTCAAGAGGCTTCTGAAGACAATATAAAAGAACACTCAGAAGAAGCAAGTTTGCAAAACAATCACCAGCAAAAACTGCCGCAGCGTTTACATATGCAGCTCAAGCAACCTGGCCGTTACCGCCATTGGCATATTACAGCTAATGTCATCGAACAAAATACCGATAGCAACAGGCTTTATGCTACTCTCAAGCCCACCGAAATGGTTTACCGAGAAGACCGCAGGCTACATAGCCGGTTCAGGTGTGAGGCTTCACCTCATTTAGCACACGAAAGACAAGCAAAAGTCTTTATTGATATGCAAGATGGCAAACGTGTCATCATCGGCAAAGTCGATAACATTAGCCTAGGTGGAATGTGCTTTATTGCACCGCTAGATGAATGTAATACTCTCAATCAACGCTTTTTAACCTTAGGTATTCAGCTCGGCAATGCAGCGGGGCAAGCGTTAAAAATACCCTCAGAAATACTAGAAGTCAGCACACCACTAGAATCTTCTGCCGGTGCATCGAGCAAGACCTTACAAATTCGTGCCAAATTTGCCAATCTCAACGTACAACAAAAAGATGCTCTAATGCACTTTATGGGTATGCACCCCATAGCCGAGGAAATGGATATATTGCAATAGGCCGGCATAAAAACGACAGGCATAAAAAAACCGGCAACAGCCGGTTTTTTTATGCCTGTATAACCAACAATTAGTTAGTCATTTCAGGTTGCTCTGTTTGCGCTTTTTGCTGTGCCACTGCACGAGCGAAAAGCGCATCAAAATTAATAGGCGGCAAAGCCAATGCAGGAAAGCTACCTTTTAATGCACAGTTATCAATCGCTTCTCGTGCATAAGGGAATAATATCTGAGGACACATAGTATTCAGTAATTGAGCCAACTGCTGACCTTCAATATCTTTTACCAAGAAAAGGCCGGCTTGTTGTACTTCAACCAAGAAGATCGTCTTATCTTCTACCTGAACATTAATAGTGATTTTCAAAACGACTTCAAAATGCTCATCATCAATGCGCTTTGAGGTGGTATTCAAATCTTGACCGATTTTGGGCTGCCACTGCTGCTTAAAAGCTTCTGCGCCTTGTGGTGCTTCAAATGACATATCTTTGAGGTAGATACGCTGTAGCATGAATTGTGGGCTTTGTTCCTGTGCGTTGTGCTCTTCAGCCATGTGATTGCCTACTTATTGTATTTTTTAACGAAAGGGTTAGATACGAAAAGAGCCTGACATCAGGCTCTCAACAATTGCGATAACTTTTATATGGGGCATAAAAAAAAGAGATCAACCCTCTTTTTTCAAAAGATCATCTAATTTGCCAGCTCGGTCAAGCGCAGAGAGCTGATCAAAGCCACCAACATGATGCGTACCCACCCAGATTTGCGGCACGGTACGCTGACCACTTTCTTTCATCATATGCTTCAGCATGGAGGGCTTGGCTTCTACATCGATCTCTTTGAAGCTTACTCCCTTAGAAGACAGCAGACGCTTTGCCATCACACAATACGGACACCAGCTTTTTGAATAAATGGTCACACTCATGATTTTTTTCCTTTATTTTTACCGCTACTTTTGCTTTTGCCGGCCTTCACAACGGGTAAATTTTGCGCAACCCACTCACTCATACCACCTTGCAGTCTCACCGTGTCAAAGCCTTTTTCACGCAGCGTTTTTCCTACGTAACCCGCATGCTGGCCAATTTTATCTGCCACAATAATTTGTTTATCTTTGTGCGCATTCAACTCGTCGATACGTGTCACAAGGCTGATGTGGGGAATATTCACGGCTCCGATTATATGGCCTGCTTTGTAGTCAGATGCATCACGTACATCAAGCAAAATAGCCGTTTCGCTATTTAAAAGGCGAGAAACCTCATGATATGAGACCGTTTTACCCCCTTTTTTACTCTCCAATGTAACAAAAGCGATAACCAAAGCAATGAGTAGCCCAACCAGCAACCATTGCTCAGCGACAAAATCTATCCAACTCACACGTATACCTCAACAGTAAAAGAGCGGTCATACCGACCTAAAATAAACACGATAATCCAAAATAGTACCGAATAAGCAGCACTAGAAGCTTAAAGAGGCGGCGATTATACATGAATATAGATCATTCGCCCGACTCAACAGGCCTGTATCAGTCTATGCACACACTGCGTCAATGGTAGAGCACCTCTACAGACTCCAGCCCGTAATGCCCTCTTAGGTTCTGAAGCAAATCATCTGTCACGGTCACCTGCCAAGACTGGCCCAACGGAACCTCTGCGGTGGCGTAATCAAAATCGAGAGCGATACGGATAGGACAATTACCACCGCAAAATGGCGCAAGGCTATTTTTAAGCTGTAATACAGCATCCTGCCTGAGCGACTTAGAATGCCAGCGTAAACTTAGACCCGAAACACGGGACTGACGGGCTTGCTCAATGCCTTTTATGGCATCGGCTCGCATCTTTAGACCGCCACTGTAATCATCATTACTGACTTGACCATCAATAACCAACAGTGCATTTTTGACGATAATATCGCGATGTTCATTGTAGGTATCGGCAAAAATAGCAATATCAACACGCCCCGTGCGATCATCTAGCGTGACAAAAGCCATGGTATCGCCTTTTTTAGTCTTCATGACACGGAAGGCCACCACCATACCTGCCACGGTTTGACGATTTTTATCGGGGATTAAATTAGAAATGCGCGAAGAGACAAGGTTTTTCAACTCGCCGTCATATTCATCAATAGGGTGACCTGTCAGGTATAAACCAAGCGTACTCTCCTCGCCGTCTAAACGTTCTCGAATCGATTGGCGCTTAACATCGCGAAACTCTTGATAAACATCCGCACGATTGTCTGAAGCCGGAATCACAGAACCAAAGAGGTCTGTCATGCCAGCGCTGGCATTTTTAGCACTTTGCTCGGCTGTTTTAACCGCTTCGCTAATAGCTGCCCAGAGCACAGCTCGGTCATAATCGTAATCGACACCCGGGCCTAAATTATCCATTGCACCGGATCGAACCAAGGCTTCTAAAGCACGCTTATTGACTTTACGGGCATCTACACGAGAACAAAAATCAAACAAATCTTTAAAAGGCCCTTCTTCTCGCGCAGCGAGAATGGCTTCAACGGGCCCTTCCCCCAACCCTTTAATCGCGCCGAGCCCGTAAATAATATTATCCTGCTCATCCACAGCAAACTGAAATTCACCCTTATTCACATCAGGTGGCAAGAGGGTGATACCCATATTGCGCACCTCTTCAATAAAGGTCACCACCTTGTCTGTTTTATCCATATCCGAAGACATGGTGGCAGCCATAAATTGCGAGGGGTAATGTGTTTTTAGCCAAGCCGTCTGATAACTCACCAGCGCATAAGCTGCCGAGTGCGATTTGTTAAAACCATAGCCCGCAAACTTTTCCACTAAATCAAAGATTTTAATGGCTAATTCAGGGTCGATGCCGTTATTTTTAGCGCCATCCTGAAAGGTGTTACGCTGCTTAGCCATCTCTTCGGGCTTTTTCTTACCCATTGCACGGCGTAATAGATCTGCACCACCTAAAGAGTAACCGGCTAATTCCTGAGCAATTTGCATAACCTGCTCTTGGTAAACAATGACACCGTAGGTTGGCTCAAGAATCGGCTTAAGGCATTCATGCTGGTATTTCGCATCGGGGTAGGCAACAGGTGCTCTGCCGTGCTTACGGTTAATAAAGTCATCAACCATGCCCGACTGCAACGGGCCAGGCCTAAACAAGGCCACCAACGCAATCATTTCTTCTAAGGTATCAGGCTGTAAGCGCTTAATGAGATCCTTCATACCACGCGATTCCAGCTGGAAAACGGCAGTGGTTTCGGCACGCTTAAGCAGCTTAAACGTCAGGGCATCATCCAGAGGGATTTTGGCAATATCCAGCGCAGCTTCTCCTTGAGAGAGTAAGCGCTTATCAATCATCTTTTTTGCCCAATCGATGATTGTCAGAGTACGCAGGCCCAAGAAGTCAAACTTTACGAGGCCTGCATCTTCGACATCATTTTTATCATACTGAGTAACAAGGCCTGCACCGGCTTCATCACAATAAAGAGGGGAAAAATCAACCAGCTTGGTTGGCGCAATAACCACGCCCCCCGCATGTTTACCCACATTACGCGTCACCCCTTCTAGCTGGAGTGCCATATCCCATATTTCTTGTGCTTCGCCATCGTTCTGCAAAAAGTCTCGCAGTGGCTCTTCTTGCCCATGCGCTTTTTCTAGCGTCATGCCGGGGTCAGGCGGAATCATCTTGGAAAGCTTATCGGCTAAACCGTATGATTTTCCCTGCGCACGCGCAACATCACGCACCACAGCCTTGGCGGCCATCGTACCAAAGGTAATGATTTGACTGACCGCATCACGACCATAATTGTCTGCAACATACCCAATGACTTGGTCGCGATTTTCCATGCAAAAATCAACATCAAAGTCGGGCATAGAGACCCGCTCGGGGTTGAGAAATCGCTCAAACAGTAGGTCATACTCTAAAGGGTCGAGATCAGTAATATCTAGCACATACGCAACGAGCGACCCGGCACCCGACCCTCGACCCGGCCCAACAGGGATATCATGCTCTTTTGCCCAGCGTATAAAATCCATTACGATCAAAAAATAGCCAGGAAACCCCATCTGAATAATAATATCCAGCTCAAACGTTAAACGTTCATCATAAGGCTTACGCTTTTCAGCAAAATCAGCTGCGCGCGTATCCATCAACGTTTCAAGACGATGATTTAAACCGTTGGCGCACAGTTCTTTAAAGAATTCATTTTCGGTCATCCCTTGAGGGATGGGGTATTCAGGTAAAAAATACTTTCCAAGTTGAATATCCAGCGTGCAGCGCTTGGCAATTTCGACTGTATTTTCGAGTGCCTCAGGAATATCTTTAAATAACTCGACCATCTCTTCAGGTGAGCGCAGATATTGTTGCTCGGTATAACGCTGCTCTCGGCGTGGATCATCCAACGCCCTACCCTCACCAATGCAAACGCGCGCCTCATGCACATCAAACTCATCGCTTTTCAAAAAGCGCACATCATTTGTTGCTACCAGCGGGACATGCTGCTTGCTCGCAAGGTCCATTGCGGCATGAAGGTATAGCTCTTCGTTAGCACGGCCCGTACGCTGTATTTCGAGGTAGAAGCGATTCTCAAATGTTGTTTGCCACCACTGACAATACTCTTGCGCTTGCTGGGTACGATCGCCAATAAGGGCCATTCCGATCTCACCTTCACGCCCGCCCGAAAGCGCAATAACACCCGCAGAACACGCAGCCACCCACTCTTTTTGAACCAAGGCCAAGCCGCCGCTTTGACCTTTTTGGTATGCACGTGAAATCAGCTCAAGGATATTTTTATAGCCCACATCATCCATAGCAATGAGCGTAAATAACGTAGGTGGTGTATCGACATCGCTCAGTAATAAAAAATCGCATGCGCCAAGCGGTTTAATACCCGCACCTTGGGCTGCTTTATAAAACTTAATAAGGCCAAAAAAATTCGTCAGATCACTAATGGCGCAAGCCGGCATACCCAAGCTAGCAACACTTTTAACGAGGGGTTTAATGCGAACAATGCTATCAACGAGAGAAAATTCTGTGCGCACACGAAGGTGTACAAAAGGACATGTCATAAAAATGCTGCAGGCCTGTCTGACTAAATTAGCTATTGTAACCCTCTATACCCAACACCGCGAACAATAACAAAAGCGAAAGCAAATAAGCCCCGAAATGATTCAATCCCATCATAAATGCCAACATTTAGTGCATCAGAATGAGAAGTTTTACATAAATACGAGAAACATGAATGAACGCTCATAAAAACAACATGCATAACATGATAATTAAAATATTGTAAAACCATAGTCAATGACACAATAAGACGAATTCATGAATAAAACTCAACAAGAAAACACTACAAAAGAAAAGTAGGCATAAACCATGCTAGGTCTTTAGCATCAGTTTAAATGTGACAATTTAGAGACATTATTGCCTATTGATGTCACCCCCAACTCACTATAGACTGTGAAAAAAAGTAACACAGCTAAGAAGCAGACACTGAGGTATACCATCATGCTTTACACCAAGCCAATGATCGAACTTGTTTTCCAAATCAGACGCCTATGCCCTTCCGAGCTCAAGCCTATTATTAAATTAGCTAACCCCAATCTATTTGGTGAGTTGCAGTCTCTGTATCAAGGTGACAACTGCACTGCGTGCAAAAAACTCATTACAGAGCTTTTCTCATTAGTAGAAACCCCCTTGGGTGAAAGCTCAAAAGGTGGTCTTTCATACCCAGGGCAAAGCTTTTTTGAAAATGTTACGGCTAAAAGCGAACCAAAGAGTCCTGAAGCGGCTGCAGAGATGCTAAAGAAATCAAGAAAGCGTGTTTATCGTGGTCAAGTGATTGAAGATTAGGTGACTGGAAGGCTCTAAACTGAAGCTTTCCCGCGTCCTTGAACCCTCAACTCAAAAGCACTTGAATTATCAGAAGCATTTGAATCAAAAGACGTATATCGATAAATGCATAATTTGAGCATGCCCAACATTAAGCAGCCTTAGCTTGGTGCTTGTCGCAAAATGCTTTCCTACCTCGAGCTGACGCTGACTCTAAATACCTTTCACACTACTCTGTCGCATCATGATTTGTAGCCACGCAATAAGCTTCTGTCATGAAATCAGCTGTAACAGTAAGTAGCAAGCAAAGTAACGCAAGCCAGCATTGACAGCACTTCGCCAAGCCTATAATCGAAAGTGCCAAGCCTTAAAAGCAACATACCCAATAATTAGCCTTCAGAAACATGGCTTTCCATTAGACTAATGGCACCTTACTGAAAAGCCGGGTTTGACTTATTTATTACAGCGATTACTGATTACTCCGACTGCAGTACCAATTCACCGGTCTAGAATATTTATCGACCTGCTTTTCCACACCGAGTATGAGTGCAAATAGTGCCATCCTTACCAGTACGCCGTTATCCGTTTGGCGAAAGATCGCTAAGTTCGGGTTATGGTTTAGATCATTATCTAGCTCGTTAGCATCAGCACGGGAATCTCTAGGTAGAGGATGCATAATGACCGTATTCGGTTCGCAGTATTGCGTATAAATAGCTTGATTAAGCCTAAAGCTCCCTCGGTACAGATCAGCCTCTTCCTTAGATTGAAAACGCTCCTCTTGAATACGCGTTGAGTAGATGATATCGACACCACTAATCCCTTGTGAAAGATCAGTTGATATCGATACGGAGTGCCCTAATACGCGCAACTGCTCTATATAACTTTCTGGCATAGCCAACTCAGCTGGTGAGATCAGCGTGACATGCATGTTTTTATAGAGCGCCAATAAACGGCAAAGAGAATGCACAGTTCGGCCATGCTTCAAATCGCCAATCATGGCAATCCTCAATCCATCTAGCGAGCCGCCTTTATGCTCCACTTCTTTACGAATGGTATAGAGATCAAGTAGCGCCTGACTTGGATGCTCGTTCGGGCCATCACCTCCGTTAATAACAGGTACCCGACTGGCTTCAGCAAATTCAGCCACCGAGCCTGATTCAGGATGTCGCATACAAATGATATCGCTATAGCCTGATAAAACACGCGCCGTATCGTATAACGACTCACCCTTCGCAATAGCAGAGCTTTGAAACCCTGTTGTTTCGCGTACATCACCGCCCAAAAGGTTAAACGCACAACCAAAGCTCACACGCGTACGCGTACTCGGCTCAAAAAACATATTCCCTAAAATAGCCCCTTCAAGCACGCGCGTCACTTTTTGCCTTAGAGCATAAGGCGCCATGGTATCGGCCACCTCAAAGACTTTATCAATATCGCCTCGCTCAAATTGGTCAACGGATAAAACATGTGAACCTAAAAATTGCATGGCGCCCTCTCATCAAATAGCCGTTAGCCTAATTGTTTAGCCAATTATCAGCCGCTGGAAGAGCACTCACAGCCACCAACAATCACTTCAACAATATAGCTGATTCGTGTTCGTATAAGGGTGCATTGTAGCGAGGCCTACACGTCGCGCAATCATTAAGTGGATATTAAAAAATTATGCTGGCTCAACAAGACTCGCAAGAGAGAGTTCACTCTGAGTTGATGCCCGATATTTAATATCACAGCCAATATTTTGAGGGTATTCTGCGTTTTCGATATTTTCAATTTTATCAATCAACTTATTCGCCGCTACCTCTGCCATTTTGCGGCCGGGCTGTGCCACAGATGTCAGCGCAGGCCAGATCTGTTGGGCAAGCGGTGAATCATCGTACCCCGCCAATGCAAGCTGATTTGGCACCGACAACCCTTTGGCATGTGCAACATTCAAAACACCTGCAGCCATGTTGTCATTACTGCAAAATATCGCAGTCGGGCGCCGCACCAATGAAAGCAAGTGCTGCCCCGCAGCAACACCTGAAGTAAAATCATAATCACCCTCAAAGACCAAGGTAGGGTCCAGCGGTAGATGATGCGTTTTTAATGCACGCAAATACCCATCGTAACGCTTTGACGCAGCCAAACAGTCTGCTGCGCCTTTGACAAAACCGATCTGTCGATGCCCTTTTTGAATAAGGTGCTGAGTGAGCTCATAAGCTGCCTGCTCATCGTTACATAGTACTTCAGAAAAGCCATCATGCTCTTCTTTGGGCGCTATGCGAACATAGGGCTTATCGAGTTGCTTAAGTAAAGAAACTAAAGAAGACATATGAACAAGAGGAGGAACCAAAACAAACCCGTCAATATTCATATAACGCGCTTTGCGCTCTAAATTTTGCAAAATCGTATCGTTATCACCTTCACACGGATGAAGTAAAAGCGAATAGCCTCGCGTTGAAAAGTGATCAAGTAAACCGCTTTGTAACTGGTGTAAATAATGGGCATGCAAATCAAAATACAGCATTGCAACAAGATAAGAGCGCTTTGAGGCTAAACTCCTTGCCGACAAACTCGGAAAATAGTTTAAATCCGACATCGCTTGTTGCACTCGCTCACGCGTTTCTTGCTTAACATTTGTCTCATTATTGATAACACGAGAAACCGTCTTTTTAGACACTTGGGCCTTTGCGGCAACATCATTAATGGTTGCTCGCCCCTTTTCAGCTGAATTCATATCAGAAATGGCTCTTTTTATTGTTATGCTTTTATTTTTGTAAAGGCATGGTAAATCATGCCGAACGATCAAGCTGTTATAAAAATGTTATGGATTTACACGACAAAGCTACAGACTTTATGTCTCGTTTGAGAAAAATAATGGCCAAAAAGCCACAAAAATGAGATTCGCATCACAAAAATAGAGAGTCAAATAAACTATAAGATCGTTTTTTAATTGAATCCTGAAGAAGAAATCAATTCTTAAAACAGGATCATGATCTTTGGCGTTATGCCCGAGAGGCAAGAAAATAATGGCATAAAATATGTTATGCGCTGAGGAACCATCCTTGCTCCAACTCAGCGCGCCTTAAACCGGGCTATTTTTTAGGTGTGATATCCAGCAAAATTGCCTTTAGCTTGTACTTTTTTTCGACTTGGCTTTTTATTTTTAGCATGGCTGCTTTATCTAGCTTAGGGCCAATATAAACACGAAAACGCGCACCCTTTGATGTACGAGTTTTTCGGTAAGAGGCTCGATAACCGTCTTGAATTAAGCGATCACGAAAGGCTTGCGCCTTAGCCTCTTCGGTATAGCTTACAACTTGCAAACTCCACCCCTTTGGCACACTATTTTTGTTCAGGCTAGGGGGTTCCGGTGCGGAGGGTTTTGGAGCAGAGGGTTTTGGAGTAGAGAGCTTGGGAGTAGAGGGTTCAGGAACAGGCGGTTCTGACGCAGGGGTCTCTGGCGTAGGACGCTCTGGCTTTGTTTCATCAGGAATAAACATTGCCTCAGGTTCAGGCGCAGGGGATGCAACCACTGGCGGTTGAGCAACGCTAATTGGCTCAATTTCAATTTCAGGTGCAGGCGGGATTTGAGAGACTCGGTCAACAGGTGTAATTGTCTCGCGGTCAAACAATGCAGGCAGAAAAATGATCGCTATCGCAAGCAAAACGACCGCACCAATAAGCCGTTGTTTTAAACCGTCATCCATATAATCTTTTTACCTTCTTATTATGCCCACGCACCAAACCCATTCAAGCGCGACGCTTTTATCACAATGAACTGATCAGCCAATTTGCTCACCTTAACAGTTTCACTGGATTAGCGTCTAGAGGCTTTATCACCCGAGCAATTTTAGGCACACGCTTAAAGGTTATTGCCACTGCTATTTTTGAGCGCTGTTATTCTGAACGCTGTTATTTTGAGTATAGGTGAGCGCGTCAGCTACTGTAAAAAAGGAGCCAAAAATCAACAAGGGCTTATCAGAATTCGATAAAGAAAGGTAAGTGTCTATTGCACAGGCAACAGAGTTGGCAGTATGTATATGCTCCACCGGAACTTTCTGCTGCTGCAACACAGCCGCCAACTGCTCAGCAGACGCAGCGCGTGCGTTATCAGGCAACTCTACGCAGAACCATTGATCTATTTGACCCAAGAGTGGCAATAGCGTGGCATGAATATCTTTATCTGCCATCATGCCCAGTACTGCTGTACGGGGTGCATTTTCTTGCCCTTTGAGCCTGCTAGCAAGAAGTGCCGTTGCAGCAGGGTTATGCGCAACATCCAATATAACAGAGGTGCCTTTAACCTGTATTGCCTGCATTCGCCCCATCAATACGGCGCTTTCTAAAATGGCAGGAAGCTGCTCTACAGGTGGCAAGGTATTTTCTTGAATGCAAACTTCTAAAGCCGCCATCACACTGGGTAGTGGTAATGCTAAATCGTTTAATGGCACCCGAAGACCATTACTCAAGTGAGCAGTGTAAGGTTGCCGACCTAAGTCATATGAGTCTTGTGACTCAAAAGAGGTGGTTGGTATACATTCAAAATCTCGCCCCCACCACTTTACAGAACACCCAAGAGAGCGAACGTGATCAATCACCGTATGCGGTGGATTATTGTCCGCGCAAATCAAAGGGGATGCTGGCCGGCAGATGCCCGCTTTTTCATAACCAATAGCCTCACGCGTATTGCCAAGCCAAGACTCATGATCTAATGCGATAGAGGTGATTACTGCAACATCTGGATCAACAATATTGACGGCATCTAGGCGCCCACCTAGACCAATTTCAAGCAGCCAATAGTCTAGTGGTTGATCATTCAGAATCAGCATTGCTGCAAGCGTGCCGTATTCAAAATACGTTAAAGAGGTACCTTCGCAAGCCTGGTAAATTCGATGAAAAGCATCACATAGAACGTCATCATCAACCATCTTCCCTTGTAGTCGAATACGCTCGTTATAGTGTAAAAAATGAGGGGACGTATAAGCACCAAAACGCTTACCAGAAGCTTCAAGAAGCGCTTCTAGTGCAGCAATGCAGCTGCCTTTCCCATTGGTACCCGCTACGGTTATAACCCGTGCTTGAGGCGAAAGAACAGCCAGCCGATCAGCAACTTGCCTGACGCGCTCTAAACCCAGATCAATTTCTGATGGATGATGGTGCTCTTGCCATCGCAGCCAGTCATTTAGGGTAAAACACACTGAGGGTGTTGCTGATAATATTAAAGAATCTGTCACAGTAAAACTCACAATTGAAGCACTGACTAAAAGCCGCTCTAAAGCAACACCTCTCAGCCAGCGGCATCATGGCAACAGCAATTAATTTGCGGCTTGCTCAGTACTGTCTTTCTCTGTATCAGCAGCTTCATCATCCAAGATTTCTTCATCTACCTCAGAAACTGTTTCTTCATGAGGAATCGATAGGTTTTGATGGGTCAATTTGCTCAGTAAGCGAGCGAGTGTTTCACGCATTTCACAACGGTGAATAATCATATCAATCGCGCCATGATCCAAAAGGAATTCTGCACGCTGAAAACCTTTTGGCAGCTTTTGACGGATCGTTTGCTCAATAATATTAGGGCCGGCAAAACCGGCTCGCGAGCCAGGCTCTGCAGCATTAATGTCGCCCAAGAGCGCTAAACTTGCCGAAACACCACCGTAAACAGGGTCCGTCATCACCGAGACATAAGGCACACCTTCGAGCTTCATTCGCTCAATAACGGCACTCGTTTTAGCCATTTGCATCAGTGAAATCAGAGCTTCTTGCATACGCGCACCGCCCGTTGCAGAAAAACATACTAAAGGTATACGTTCTTCGAGTGCTTTATTGGCTGCGCGCGTGAATTTTTCACCAACCACATAGCCCATTGAGCCACCGTGAAAATCAAACTCAAAGGCCACCGCCACAACAGGCATGCCTTGCAGCTGCCCCTGCATGGCAATCAGGGCATCCTTTTCACCCGTTTTTTTCTGAGCAGCAGTCAGGCGGTCTTTATATTTTTTAACATCTTTAAACTTAAGGCGATCAATCGGCTCAACATCTGTAGCCAACTCTTGACGCCCATCTTCATCGAGAAAAAGGTCGAGCCGGCGACGCGCACCAATGCGCATGTGGTGATCACATTTTGGACAAACGCCCATGTTCTTATCGAGCTCGGGACGATACAGCACTGCACTACATTTTTTACAGTTCTGCCATAACCCTTCTGGAATATTGCTACTGGCCTTCTTTCGCTCTTCTGAACGAACAACCTTAGGAACAATTTTCTCAAACCAACTCATATTGCAAGCCCCTTGTCTTTTATGCCCTGAGGCAAAAAAGAAATAATCTCTTTATTTTTTGGATAGTATTTTATTTAGATAAAAACGCATCTGGGTGGTATAGACCAATGTGCGCCATTAAAACACGCAAAAAGCCCAGCGCATAATGCTGCCAGGCTTTTTTGTTTGACTTTTTAATGCCGCCAGATAAAAAACTTTTGTTATTTGTCTAGGCCTTGACGAATCTCGGCAACTTTTTGACCAACTTTAGACGCTATTTCATTAGAGCTGACATCAGACATCAAACTAACTAATGCACTGCCAACGACCGCACCATCGGCCACAGCACTGACAGCCTTTGCCGTTTGGCCATCTTTAATACCAAAACCAACCATCACCGGTAAGTCTGTCGTTTCACGAATAGCCGCTACTTTTTCAGCCACAGAGTCAATATCAAGGTGGCCCGCTCCCGTTACCCCTTTGAGGGATACGTAGTAAATGAAGCCACTAGCCGAAGCTGTGATGTGTGCAATACGCTCTTTTGCTGTTGTGGGCGCAATCAAAAGAATGTTTTCGATGTTGGCTGCGCGTAGCTCGGCATCCAAGTCACCCAGTTCTTCTGGTGGCAGATCAACCGTAAGTAATCCATCAACACCGGCTTGTGCAGCGCGCTCAGCAAAAGCTTTGTAGCCCATACGCTCAACCGGGTTGGCATAGCCCATTAAGACAATTGGCGTCGACTGATTGGTCTCGCGAAACTGTGCGACAACATCAAAAGTATCTTTCAGGCTGACACCGTGCTCAAGTGCGCGCTCATGTCCTCGCTGAATCGTTGGACCTTCTGCCATCGGGTCAGAAAAAGGCACGCCTAATTCAATAATATCAGCACCATTGGCAACCATTGCATGCAATGTATCCAGTGTTGTCTGAGGTGTAGGGTCACCATTGACAATATAAGTGACCAGCGCTTTGCGCCCTTCTGCCCTAAGAGCATTTAAAGTAGAGGTAATGCGATTCATGTTAAACCTTAATACCGTCAATTTCAGCAACGGTTAAAATATCTTTATCACCACGCCCCGAAAGGTTCACAATGATAATGTCGTCTTTATCAGAAGCGGCAGCCAGCTTCTCTGCATACGCAATAGCATGGCTTGACTCAAGTGCGGGCATAATACCCTCAACACGGGTTAAGCTTCTGAAGCCATTCATAGCTTCATCGTCGTTGATAGGCACGTAGCTAACACGCCCCATATCCTTTAGCCATGAATGCTCAGGACCTACACCAGGATAATCTAAGCCAGCTGAAACAGAGTGCGTTTCGATGATCTGGCCGTTTTCATCTTCCATTAAATAGGTGCGATTACCGTGAAGTATGCCTGGAATACCATCACTGAGCGGAGCTGCATGCCGGCCGGTTTCAACACCGTGACCACCCGCTTCAACACCGTACATCGCTACACTGCTGTCATTTAAGAATGGGTGAAAAAGACCAATAGCATTAGAGCCACCACCAACACACGCCACTAAGGCATCAGGCAAACGGCCTGTCTGCTCTAAACATTGTGCACGTGCTTCACGACCAATCACACACTGGAAATCACGCACTAACTGCGGGTACGGGTGAGGCCCTGCAGCGGTGCCAATAATATAAAAGGTGTCATCAACGTTTGTGACCCAATCTCGCATAGCCTCATTCATGGCATCTTTGAGAGTCTTAGAACCTGACTCAACAGGGATAACAGTGGCACCCAACAACTTCATGCGGTATACATTGAGCGCCTGACGCTTAACGTCTTCAGCTCCCATATAGACAACGCACTCTAAACCAAGGCGAGCCGCCACAGTTGCCGATGCCACACCATGCTGACCTGCACCGGTTTCTGCGATCACACGCTTTTTACCAGAATGTTTAGCCAACAGCGCTTGACCAATAGTGTTATTCACTTTGTGCGCGCCGGTATGGTTAAGGTCTTCACGTTTGAGGTAGATACGTGCTCCACCTACTTTTTGCGTAAGACGCTCAGCGAAATACAACGGTGAAGGTCGACCAACATAATGCGCAAGGTCGCGATCAAACTCTTCTCGGAAATCAGGGCGATCTTTCAGTTCTTCATACATCTCTGCTAGTTCATCTAGCGCATGTATTAACGTTTCAGAAACAAAACGACCACCAAACTGGCCAAAGTGCCCTTTCGCATCTGGCATTTGTTTAAAATCAATCACTGCATCATTTGTGCTCACGATGTTACTCACGCTCTTATAAAGTTAAAAGTTTTGCGCATTGTCAATAAACGCCTTCATACGCTCGGCACTCTTTTTGCCGGGCGATGCTTCAACACCGCCGCTGACATCAACCGCCCAAGGTGCTACTTGATCAATGGCCTTAGCAATATTATCGGGGTGCAACCCACCAGCCAGAATAAGATTGCTGGAAAGATCATCAGGAATGTTTGACCAATTAAACGTTTCACCAGTCCCGCCTGGAACGCCTTTTCGGTAAGCATCTAGCAATATGCCTCGGGCATGGGTATACGATTGGGCCGTCGCGGCAATATCTACACCCGGTTTCATACGCAATGCTTTGATATATGGACGATCAAAGCGCATACATTCCTCAGGAGACTCATCCCCATGAAACTGTAAAAGGTTTAAGGGGACACGTTGTAGGGTCGCTTCTAGGGTCTCAGCAGAGGCATTAACAAATAGCCCCGTCACGGTGACAAAAGGGCCTGCGGCCATTGCAATATCAGCGGCCAAAGAAAGGTCCTGAACATAACGTGGGCTTGGTGGGTAAAAAACCAAGCCAATCGCATCAGCTCCAGCCTCCGCTGCAAGCTCAGCATCCTTTACAGAAGTAATGCCGCATATTTTGACTCTAGATCGCTTCACTCAGAAAACCAACAATACAATAAAGCATTGAATTCTAACAGAAATCATATAAAGCATGCAGCATAAGCGTGGTAATACCCACAACAAAACAGCAGCATTGAATTGGTATAGCCCGTTAGATCGCTAAAAATGACAATTTGTATGCGTAAGAGAAAAATAAAGAGAAAAGTGAAATGAAAGAAACGTTAGGTGGCGACTTCAGCCACACCTCGGCACACAGACAAACTGTTACCGTTGCTCCCTTCCGGGCCTGGCGGAGTTCACAGCGAACTGTTGCGAAGGGACCAAAGTCACCATAATGCAGGCATTCACATGAAAAAATGACCTGAAGGTGTGTTAAAGCATTAGCAAACCTAAGACCTTACTAATAGATGGTGGCTAGAGCGAGACTTGAACTCGCGACCCCAGCATTATGAGTGCTGTGCTCTAACCAGCTGAGCTACCTAGCCATCTATTCTATTAATCTGCTGAGGGGTACCCCCTGCAGAGGGCGCACATTCTCACTACTTGAGGAGATAAAGTCAAGCACCAAAACTCGAGTTTTTCTATTTTTTTGCCCAACAGAATATTGATCAATATTCGAGCAGTTACTCACCAAGCCTGGAGTTATACCTCTTTGACAAAGCATTAGCACCCTAGCTGAAGCACTCTAACCCTAAATACACTCACAATAACATTACAACAAAGAAGATCTTTTTGGCGATCGCAGCAAACCCAAGTAGTCTTGTGCATCAATAGCCTTGGCTCCTCACAATCTTGAGCACTAACAATATTGCTTATCAATATTGCTTATCAATATTGGCTATCAATAGATAGGCGAATACACTTTTTTGCATATCGCACTTTACAAATCTCTAAGTACTTTATAGTCAAAAAAACATAGTCAAAAAACACCCTCGCTCACAAAGCGCTTCGCGAACGCTAACATCCTCTTAAAAAACACCACACCAACATCACTCACAATAAAATACCGCTCATTTCAGCGCAAAAAGCAATCGTAATAGTTAAAATAAATTTAACTATTTGACCATAAGCTAAAAAATAAACGAACAAAATATCAATAAATAGACGCCGTTCTCACTACACCACATTGGATTATTTTTTACACAAATAATCGCCTCATTAAAAATGACACCCATATCAAAAAAAATGGCGCCAAACATTCCTTACAAAAAAACAAAAAAAGTTAACTATCTATTTAAAAAGGATTTTTAATTTGATAGAAATCAAAAATGTTTTTTTACAATTAACACTCACCAACTTTCGCCATCATGCAAAGAAAAAAAGCTCTACTACAATTCCTTACTGCTTTATATTGCCGCCAAACCAACATTATTAACATGGCATTTATCTGGCAGTCACCTCATCCATTTAAGATGAAGATAAAAACAATACTCCCTGATACCAAATAGAAATAAACAATAATTTAAGTCAGGAAAGTAATACAAGAATAAAAGAGGCAGAGCATGTTCCCCAAAAAAACTTTAACGTTAGCCATAGGATTTATATCAACCGCTTGGATTTGTGCTTATGCAAGTACAACTTCCGCAGCACCGGTCAAAGTCGATATTAACGCCAACGTTAAGCACTCAGTTAACGGCGTGTCTAATTTTGGTAGAGAGAGGCGAATCACCATTCATGCTAACTCTATTGAAAATGATTTTTTAGGCGAAAAAGAAAAATTAGACTATTTAATGGAGTTAGGCGTTTATTTTGGCCGAGACACAGGCCTTTCTATGTTTTATTTTGGGCAAACATCGGGCGATCCATCCAAATCAACACCGGCAGGCCAGGGTGAACCCTTTCCATATGGTCACGCCGATGTACATGATAGTGAAAGCCTTAAGCGAGGAGCCGATCTGTATTACGAAAATTTAGAAACAAAATACATTGATGCACAGGAATATTTTAATCGCGATACCGCGATGATTATGGGTTCGCAGCCTCGTCCAGCCTACCCTAACTGGAGCTCTTACTCATGGTTTGGTGGCGGCCTGACATCCGATAACCCTTGGCGACCTCGCACCATGCAGCAGACAGCTGATTGGACAGCTGAATTTTTAGAAGAATTTTTCTTGCGCCGTGAAGGCGAGCCAAACGTGCCTCGAATGCCGCAATATTGGGAAGTTGTTAATGAACCCGATATGCAAATGAATACTACCGGCCCAGAAGGCCATGTCAGTACATGGGAAGAGCTTTTTCGTTATCACAATGTCGTAGCAGATACCATTCGCGCTAAGCTCGGCAATAAAGCCCCCAAAATTGGTGGGATGACATGGGGGCTTCATGACTT
>CALIUX010000252.1 GCA_938048505.1 uncultured Pseudomonadales bacterium | reverse complement strand
CATTGGCTGCCATAGATCTCTGCGCCTAACTCTGCCGCTGTAGGCTCTCTTACTGAACCAACATTCAACACAAAGACATTAGATGGATCCGATACCGAATCACCGTTATAGGCAATAACTTTGTAATCGTATAGGCCCGTTTCAGTCAGTGCATTCACAAAGGTAATAATATTACGGGAAACCGTGCCTGAAGTTGACCAAAGCCCTTGCGGATCTTTACGGCGAATAATAAAACCTGACTCATTATTGGCTCTATCGACCCACGTGAGTGTTGCATCATTGGAATTTTCATCAAAAGCCGCTGACAAGGCATTAGGCGAAGAAGGCGTAGCCGCCTTTGCAATGGCCATCTGTGCTGGGTCATTATTCGCATCAAGCACTAGGCGAAAATACACAGGCACAACTTCACCAATAGAGGATAAATTAGCAACCGTTCGCAATATTTCAACGCCTCCATTCATATCAAATTGCTTACTATCAATAAGAATTGGCTTACTATTTGAAACTGAAATGCGACTATCAGAATGTTTTACAAGCAACACATCTGCTTCAATTGCTTGATTAATACCATGCAGTGATAATTGGCCCGCTAAATTTTGTTCAAGCACACTGCCGACTGCCATTGTTTCGAGCGAAGCAGGGTCAATATCGACATCAAAATACATATTACGTAATATATTTGTCTCGAATAAAAAATTACGCATTCTTTCATTACGTGTTGCGACATTTGATTCGATACTATTCAAATCAATAGCAAATGTCGCTTGGCCATCCATAGCAACACTCCCGCTTAAATCAGTAAAAGTGCTGACCTCACCTGTATGCTCTTTTTTTACCGTAACAAAATGCAAACTGGATTCGTCTGTATTTAATAACCAAAGTGCCTGCTCAGCACTTGGTATACTGGAAGAACTCACGCTGCTAGAAGTTGAACTAGGAGTAGAGCTAGTAGGCGTACTCGAAGAAGAGCTTACACCTCCATTACAAAATGGGCCGCTGACAATAACATTATCAGGTGCGGAACCGTTATGCGTACCATTTAAACCGAACTCTATAGATTGACCGGCAGGAATACGGCTATTCCAGCTCAATGGTGTCGCGGTATAAGGGTTATCTCCTGTCACATCAGCATTCCAAAGCTCTGTTTGTTGAGAGCCATTGGGGTACTCCCACGAAACACTCTGCCAATCTTCAACGGCATTACTACCGGTATTGGTTAAAACAATTTTTGCAGTAAAGCCACTATTCCAAGCATTGCTGATTACATGCTCACAAGTTACTTGTGCTTGTGCATTAAAGGCTAAAACTGAAAGGGTGGTTGCCCCAGCTAGCACAACCATCTTTTTAGAAAAATCATGTATGCGACGGGCTGAATTCATAACCAACCCACAAGGAAGCCTAAATGTATTATTTTTCTGTTTCATAATAAATACTCTTTACATTCCGATGGGTTTAGAGCGTGTTATAAAAAAGGGTGAAATCAACAGGAACAACTTTTCCAATTGAGTTGAGATTGGCAACCGTTTGCAGTTGCTCCACCCCGCCATCCAAATTAAAATCATCCGCAATAATTAAAATGGGAGCAGCATTTTGAACCATAATGCGTGAAGCAGATAAGCGTGAAACTATGAGATCAGCATTCACATCCGCTTCGACCCCATGCAAATCTAACGCGGCACTAACAGCAATAGTTGTCGTACTACCAACAGAGATTGCATTAATTGCATCAAGATCAATTGATAATTCAATAGAAGCAATTGGGAAGGAAGCTGTTTCAAATAAAATATTCTGCATACGCTGATTTCGAATATCCACACCAGACTGAATACTGCCTAATGCAATCGATAACGTTGCGTTACCATTATCGTCAATCTCACCAGACAATTGCGTAAAGCTCATATTTTCGACCACATGGATATTTTTTGTGGTCGAGAAATTCAGTTGAGACAAACCGCTGTCAAGCTGCCAAAGAGCATTACCTGCTGCCACCGAACTAGAAGATCCACCAATAGAAGAGCTTGCGACGGAAGAGCTTGCGACGGAAGAGCTAACAACACTCGAACCAGCACTCGATGAGGAAGACGCAATACTACTTGAACTAGGCACAATGCTAGAAGAGCTTTCAATAGAGCTAACTGAGGAAGAACTAACTGAAGAGCTAGAAGACATTGCGCCGCATACTTCACCAGTTACCGTTGGAATAGAAGCGGTATCGGAGCCATTAACACCTGTAAAACCAAATGCGACAAACTCACCGGGCTCAACAACAGCATTCCAGCTTAATGCCGTTGCACTGTAGGGATTCTCACCAGAAAATGTCGCATTCCATTGACCTGATATTTCAGAGCCATCACCATAAAGCCATTCAACAGCCCAACCATTAATAGGTGTTGTATCATTGTTAACAATGCGAATTTCCGCTTGAAACCCACTCCCCCAGTCATTAATAACGTTATATTCACACTGCGCACCGTGCACATACTGGGTCAGCATAGTGCTAGCTATCAACGTTAATATGCCACTTTTAAGTAGTCGCTTACCCATTACATTCTCCAAGAATAGACTTTAGATTTTTACAGTAATTTAAGAGTTTTTTTAAAAAGATATAAAAAACAGCCTGTATTATTAAAAAATAAAACCATCAATATAAAAACTTGTCATGTAGGTATAGCACCGATTAATTTTATTTTTTTTGTAACATCAAATTATGATACATAGAGCTCATAAATATTATTATCATAAACAACAGTGTTTCAGATTATTTATTCTTATATCTTTAAATGATTTAAAAATTTATTTAATTATCAATTAATCCAAACAAACCATCGGTTGACAGCCGTGTCACATGGCAAACGTTGCATGAGGCTATCGGGCCAAATTGCCATTCTCCGTTGTCATTCATACTGATAACACCGCGATCATCTGCAACAGCAAACACCCAATCACTGGCATCAGGGTTTTGATCTTGTGCAGCTTTTATTGAAGCCGTTATTTTTTTCACATTACTTTCTTCATCATAAAGAACACGAATAACGGTAGAACCAATAGGAAAAGTATAATCCGACCTGAGATTTTTATAATTCTCGGCCACATTTTTGCTAACCCATACTCGAATAGGGTCTGATCCAACAAGCGATATAGTTTCTCCATTTGTAATTTCGACAAACCCTTCCTCTTGATATGATTTCATTTGTATTTTTGCATAAGCCATTAATTCATCTTGTTCACTCATATCCCACTTCAATAAAGCTTGATTCTGAGAAACAATTTCATCCTTGCCAGAGCAACCCGATACAGCAACAGAAATCATAAAAATAGAGAGCAGCTTTTTCATTCTTCACCTTAAACATTAACCAATATAGTACTTTTGTATTTAAGTTAAAAAATGTAGCAGTATTCTTGAATTAGTCTAAAAACCAGATTCCTTGCAGGCTTCTAAAATAATAAATGATTATAAAAATAAAAATATAATGAAAATAAAACTTAAAATAGAAGAGATATGGATTTTAAAAATGACGAATTAAAGAAAAAAGCGACACATAATATAAAAAAAAGGAAAGCATTAATGTAATGATGAGAAATAACGCAACTTTACTTATACATTTTCACGCATTACATGAAACGCATCACACAAATCAAAGTGAATATACTATAAATATCTCCAACCCAATCAATTCGAATGTAAAGCTCGTTAAAATAACGAAAGGCTATATCAAAAGAGTCGTACAATTAAAATATCAGGCAGAAATCTATTTTTTACGGGCAAAAAAAAGCCGAGAATATCTCGGCTTTTTTTAAAAGCGTACAAAGTACGCTCTATTTTTATAAAGAAATTTAATAAAAGCTTATAAAGCTGCAAGCGCTTCATTAAATGTCTTGCTAGGGCGCATTGCCGCAGATGCCTTAGCTGCATCTAAACGATAATACCCACCAACATCTTGTGAAGAACCTTGTGCATCAATCAACTCTGCTGAAATGGCGGCTTCATTCTGAGCAAGCGTATGAGATAAAGCAGCAAATTTTTCTTTCAAATCGCTATCAACAGACTGCTCGGAAAGTGCTTCTGCCCAATACATTGCCAAATAGAAATGACTACCGCGATTATCAATAGAGCCTAATTTACGCGCTGGGGATTTGTTGTTATCTAAGAACTTAGCCGTTGCAATGTCTAACGCTTCCGCAAGTACTTTAGCTTGCTGATTTCCCGTTGCATCACCATAGTGTTCCAAAGATGGAGATAAAGCTAAAAATTCACCCAAAGAGTCCCATCGCAAGTAACCTTCGCCTTCGAACTGCTGCACATGCTTGGGCGCAGACCCGCCAGCGCCTGTTTCAAACAAACCGCCACCATTCATTAACGGTACGATAGAGAGCATTTTTGCTGATGTACCTAATTCCAATATAGGGAATAAATCGGTTAAATAATCACGCAAAACATTCCCTGTTACAGAAATGGTTTCTAAGCCCTGCTTGATACGGTCAAGGCTGTATAAACAAGCTTCTAACGGTGCTTTAACCGAGATATCTAAGCCTTGAGTATCGAATTCAGGTAAATATTGATTAACCTTTTGAATGAGCTGCGCATCATGAGCACGATTTTCATCTAACCAAAAAACAGCCGGTGATCCTGTAGCACGCGCACGCTTCACAGCCAATTTAACCCAGTCTTTAATGGGCGCATCTTTGGTCTGGCACATACGGAAGATGTCGCCCTCTTCAACCGCTTGCTCCAGCAACACGTCACCCGCCTCGTTTACTGCACAGATAACACCTTGGCCGGGTGCTTCAAACGTTTTATCGTGCGAGCCATACTCTTCAGCTTTTTGCGCCATCAAACCTACATTAGGTACAGTACCCATAGTGGTTGGATCAAACGCGCCATGCTTTTTGCAAAAATCAAATACAGCTTGATAAATACTGGCATAACAACGGTCAGGGATCACACATTTGGTATCTTGCAATGTGCCTTCTGGGCCCCACATTTGGCCAGAAGAACGTAACATGGCGGGCATCGATGCATCGATAATAATATCGCTCGGAACATGTAGATTTGTAATGCCTTTATCAGAATCAACCATCGCCTGAGGGGGTTGCTGACTGTAAACAGCCTGTAGATCAGCCTCAATCGCACTACGCTTATCTTCAGGTAGTTTCTTTATTTTGCTATATACATCACCGATACCATTGTTAGGTGAAACACCTAGGTCAGCAAAGTCTTGTGCATACTTGTCAAAAATAGCTTTGTAGTAAACCGATACAGCATGACCAAATATGATGGGGTCAGAGACTTTCATCATAGTGGCTTTCATATGCAGCGAAAACAACACACCCTGCGCTTTAGCATCAGCCACTTGCTCTTCTAAGAAAGCGACTAGTGCCTTTTTACTCATAACACTGGCATCAAGTACTTCACCTGCCTGCAAAGGCGCAAAGTCTTTTAATGTTTTAGCATTGCCTGCCGTATCGCGGTATTCGATTTTGAATTGGCTATCTGTCGCTAAAGTTAACGATTTTTCTGAGCCATAAAAATCACCCTCGCTCATACAGGAAACATGTGATTTAGAACTAGCAGACCACTCACCCATAGAATGCGGGTTTTTACGTGCGTAAGCTTTGACAGGTACCGGCGCACGTCGATCTGAATTACCTTCGCGCAATACCGGATTCACCGCACTGCCCTTAATCTTGTCATAACGGGCTTTGATATCTTTTTCTTCGGCTGTTTCGGGTGATTCAGGGTAATTCGGCAGCGCATAGCCTTTAGCTTGCAGCTCTTTAATGGCCTCTTTAAGCTGAGGAACAGACGCAGAGATATTTGGAAGCTTAATGATATTTGCTTCAGGGGTTTTGGCGAGCTCGCCTAATTCCGCTAATGCGTCTGCTTGGCGCTGATCTGTATTCAAAAATTCAGGAAAAACAGCAATGATGCGGCCAGCAAGCGATATATCACGCAACTCGACATCAACGCCTGCCGCAGAGGTAAAGGCCTGCACAATAGGAAGGAAAGAGTATGTGGCCAGCGCAGGGGCCTCATCGGTTTCGGTATAGATGATTTTATAATCTGCCATGAAATGGTCTGCCTATTTAATGGGTATCAAAAATGAATGCATCTCAAAGATCAGCAATGGTGGGGGCCAATACAACAACCTTTACTTTATACATTTGAAAGGTGTGCCTGCCCCTAAATGAGCATAAAAAAGCGGCGCGATTATAGCAGTATATGGTGGGGCTTGATAGCGAACACAAAAGCGCACCAAGAGCGACCTTTGAACCATTTTGAAGCAAAACAGGCAGAATTTAGGGCGATTTAATCGCCCAACTGCCAACCATTGGTAATGGGGTAGCGCCTATCACGCCCAAAACCTCGCTGGCTGATACGCGGGCCTATGGCGGCTTGCCTTCGTTTATACTCGTTAACGTCAACGAGTCGCAATACACGCTTGACTTCATCTTGTTTAAAGCCGGCAGCAATAATTGCCTCTGCACTGTGATCCTCTTCGATATAAAGGCGCAGAATTTCGTCAAGCACTTCGTATGGTGGTAAAGAATCTTCATCGACTTGATCAGGCGCAAGCTCGGCAGAAGGCGGGCGTGTGATAACCGATTCTGGGATAACCGGCTTAAGCGTATTCCGGTACTTTGACAGTTCAAATACCAGCACTTTTGGCACATCTTTTAGCACATCAAAACCACCCGCCATGTCACCATAGAGCGTCGCATACCCTACAGCCATCTCACTCTTATTGCCTGTAGTCAGTACAAGCGCACCTTTTTTATTCGATATAGCCATCAGCAGTACACCACGACTGCGTGCTTGTAGATTTTCCTCGGTGGTATCTGCCGCCAGTCCTTCAAACTCGGACGCGAGAGCCTGACTAAATGCATTGAAGATATTTTCGATACCAATCGAGCGATAAGTCACGCCCATACGATGCGCTTGATCAGCCGCATCATTTTGACTGAGCTCCGAGGTGTACTTAAATGGCATCATCACCGCTTCAACACGCTCTGCACCTAATGCATCCACCGCAACGGCAAGCGTTAACGCCGAATCGATGCCGCCTGACAAGCCCAGCACGATACCTTTAAAACCATTTTTATTGACATAATCCCGCACACCCAATACTAAAGCACTGTAAACACTGGGGAGGCGGCTTGGGTTTTCGGCAAAGGTTGATGGCGAAAACGTAAAGTTACCTGACTGGAGCAAGCCCGAAACTGCCGTGAGTGAATCTTCAAACATCGGCGCGCGATGCAAAAGCTCACCTTGCGCACTCACCACCATCGACCCGCCATCAAAGACTAGCTCATCTTGCCCACCAACCTGGTTCACGTAAACAATGGGCATGCCCGCCTCTTTTGCACGCTGCGAAAGCAATGCCTCACGCTCACTCTGCTTATTAGCATGAAAAGGCGATGCATTCAGGTTAAGAATAATATCAGCGCCCGCTGCTTTAGCCTGCTCAGCTGGGCCTGCATGCCAAATGTCTTCACAGACAGTGAGTGCTAACTTAACACCCATAAAGGTCGCACAAACAAGCCGGTCACCCTCAGTAAAGTAGCGCTTTTCATCAAAAACCTGATAGTTGGGCAGGTGCTGTTTAGCATATTCAGCAATGATTTGGCCTTCGGCAATAATGCCAGCAACATTACGTAAACCATCCTTATCGCGCTTAGGGTAGCCAATCACCAACGCTTGATTCGGCACACGACGAGTAAAATCACATAAATCATCTAGCGCTCGGTCAATGCGCGTCGCTAGGCTTGGCCTCAACAACAAATCTTCTGGCGGGTAACCCGTCAGGGTAAGTTCAGGAAAAACGATTAACTGCGCCCCATGCTCTGCGCCCGCGCGCTCGGCCGCTTGCATAATACGACGTGTATTACCTGGGATATCGCCCACCAATGGATTGATCTGGGCTAAAGCCGTCACAAGAGTTGACATCACTAACTAAACCTCGAGTATGCACTGAATCAGTCAGGGCATTATATTTATTGGCTACACTGTGTTTGGGTGTCTACGACTGAAAGCGTGTAAGACACAAAACTGTGAACCGAAAGCAAAAGTACGCTATTTTGGTGGAATTTATCCAACAACGCAAAAAACGCATGTATAACGTAGAATTTAGCTCGACCTCAGACTCTCGACAACCACTCAATAATAGTATTCGTCCTCTTCATGACATGCGCTTACTCACGGTTTACCAAATACTCCGTGTTGTCATTGGTCTTTTTTTACTCGCTCTCCAACTAACCAGTAACCTGCATTCCGTATTGGGATCAGAATCCCATACCACCTTTGTTTGGACAACAGTCAGCTATATCAGTGTTTGTGTACTCACAACACTCATTTGGCCACCAGATAAACTGCGCTACTCTCAGCATCGGTTAGTCGGTTCACTTCTTTTTGATATCTCTGCAATGCTCATTTTACTGCATGCCAGCGGTGGGCTATCAAGCGGACTGGGTTATCTGCTCATTATTTATACGGCCATTGCCTCGATCTTTATTCAAGGTCGATTAGGCTATATCTATGCTGCACTCTCGACGGTGGTCATTATTGGCGACAGCATTTATGGCACACTCTCGCAACAGTCAACAGATAAAGATTTGTTTTCGGCAGGCATACTTGGCGCAGTGCTCTTTGCCACAACGTTTATCTTCCAATTATTGACCGAAAAGATTCGCACGAGTGACTTAGCCGCAGCCGCACAAAGCGCTTATGCAGAACAATTACAAAAACTAGCGCAAGCCATTATCACCCGCATGCGTACAGGCGTTATTGTGGTTGATCAAGCTGGCAATATAGAGCTCATTAATGATTCAGCCCTACAGCTACTCGACCTGCCAAGAAATACCATTACCCGCCCAACACACCTAAACGAAATCAAAGCACTCAAACTCAGCCCAGACATGTGGCAAGAAACCCCCATACATAAAAACACCCAAAACTATACGCTAGAATCAGGGCAGCAAGTACGGATTAGCCCAGCCATTATCCCTCTAGGCCATACTGACCGCATTGCCTTATATATTGAAGATAATCGCGCGCTGACACAGCAAGCTCAGCACCTCAAATTAGCATCACTAGGTCGCCTAACAGCGAGCATCGCACATGAAATACGCAACCCTTTAGGGGCAATTAGCCATGCCTCTCAGCTACTACAAGAATCGCAACATATCGCGGCAGAAGATATACGCTTGGTTGACATTATTTTGCAACACACTCAACGGGTAAATCATATTATTGAAAATACGCTATCTATTTCACGGCGAAAAGTCGTGCAAGCCGTTAGTATCAATTTATCTGAATGGCTAGATGAGTTTAAAGTCATTTACGAGCAAGGCTCTCAAGCAACGCTGCAATTACATATACTCAAGCCTAACTTATGTATTCGAGCAGACCCCGCTCAACTTTCGCAAATCTTAACCAACCTCTGCGATAATGGCGCACGCTACAATGCAGAAAAAACGGGTGAAAACACCGTTTTTTTATTCGCGGATGAAAACAATAATAACGATACATGCTTTATTGAGATCATCGATAAAGGGCATGGCATTCCACCCGATCAAGTGGATGAAATTTTCAACCCTTTTTTCACCACCGATGCAAAAGGCACAGGCCTAGGTTTGTATATATGCCAAGAGCTTTGCGAGATGAATCAAGCCCATCTATTTTACAAGCCCGAACCCGATCGATTACCAGGCGGCGTGACATGCTTTCGTATTGATTTTAGCCACTTTCAGAGAATGAATTAACTATACGTCTGCCGCACATGATCTTTTTACATCACACGTAACAATAAATTTTTTAGCGACCACCTTATTCAACAAGGCTAATACTATTTATGAGTCAACTCAGTGCTTTAATTATTGATGATGAACCCGATATTTGTGAACTACTGGATATGACACTCAGTAGAATGGATATTAAGTGCTCTATTGCACACGATGTTAAATCGGCAAAATTACTGCTCGAACGAAAACCGTTTAACATTTGCTTGACGGATATGCGGCTTCCTGATGGAGAAGGTTTAGAAATTGTACAATTCATCCAAAAAGCCTGCCCACAAACACCTGTTGCAGTGATTACAGCACATGGCAATATGGATACGGCAATTGAATCATTAAAAGCCGGAGCATTTGATTTTTTATCTAAGCCCGTTGATTTAAGTCATCTGCGAACACTCATTACGGGGGCAATTGCCTCAAGCCAACTCCCTACCCAACACAATGCTCCAACCCAGCTCATTGGTGAATCACCTATTATTCAACAACTGGAAAAAAGCATTACCAAACTATCTCGCTCATTAGCGCCTGTTTACATTAGCGGGGAATCAGGTAGCGGAAAAGAATTAGTCGCGCGCGCTATTCACGGACAAGGGCCTCGAGCGAACGCACCCTTTTTAGCCGTAAACTGCGGTGCTATTCCTCGAGAACTAATGGAAAGTGAATTTTTTGGCCATAAAAAAGGCGCATTTACCGGCGCTCATCAAGATAAAGATGGCTTATTTAAAGCCGCCAATGGTGGCACACTGTTTTTAGATGAAGTCGCTGACCTACCACTGGATATGCAAGTTAAACTGCTCAGAGCAATACAGGAAAA
>CALIUX010000251.1 GCA_938048505.1 uncultured Pseudomonadales bacterium | reverse complement strand
CGAATCGATATTAAAATCTTCAGTAGTTAGGCCAGTATTGATGAGCGCATAATAATTATCGACTTGATTATAAAAGACGTTAAAAACAAAGCCGATATTGCCTTCAAACTTGCGTAGCGATAGATCGAGGTTGTTTGATGTCTCTTTGTTAATGCTCGCTGTATTGCCGGCTACTAATTCAGCTGAGTTGCCTTCTTGTTTAGCAGTAAATAATGCGCCGGCCTCAAAGGCACGTGTTGCTATGTGTGCTCCGTTCGAAAATATTTCCGAGGCGCTGGGGGCTCTTTCGGCACGCGTTAATGAGGCGCCGAGGTTATAGCCTTTGCTAAAGTCCCATACTAAGCCGGCAGAGGCGCTAATGGGAGTAAAATCGAGCTCTTGCTCTAGCGCTTTTATCGTAACGTTATCGACTCTTGCGCCAAGCTGCCATAAAACTTGACCGACATGCCTTTCTTCAACCACTGCAAGCGACATTTCTCTTGTTTCTGAGGGTGGTGTAAAAGCCTCTTCACCAATGGCTTCAAAGTCGGTATTTTTGATTTCGAGCGATACAGCACCTTTCCAGTGTGCTATTTCATTATGGACAATATCTGTTTTAATTTGCCAGGTCTTGTTTTTGAAAACAGTTCCTTCTTCGTCTTCATGGTGGCCGTCTTCATCCTCGTCATGGCCCTTCTCATCTTCATCATGACCTTTTTCATCTTCATCATGATCTTCCTCCTCGTGACCATCTTCTTCATGGCCTTCTTCGTCATGAATTTCGGCATGTTGGTAGTCGGTATAGCCCATGCTGGTCTTAATTGAGGCAATATACGGACTGTCAAGATTGAATTCACTAATCAGTTGCCAGCGATCTTGCTCAAGGTCCGATAGGATGGTTTCTTCTTCCTCTTCATGACCTTTTTCTTCCATTTCGTCTTCGTGTTCTTCGCCTTCTTCTTCGTGCCCGTGGCCCGGCACGCCATTTAAGCGGTCTAATCGGCCATAAGATAAACCAATGTATCCGTTATCAAATAAAAGGCTGCCACCTAAGTTAAACCCGTAGCTTTCGGAGGCACTATTTTCAAGCGTCTCGTCATCATGCTCATCATGGCCTTCTTCTTCGTGCTCCTCTTCTGTTTCGAGCTCTGCAGCTCCCGGGATCTCATAATCGTCGCGATCGCGCCAAAAGCCATCTACATGAAAAGCAACGTATTCATTACCGCCGGTATAAGCACCTGAAAGGGCAGAGGCTTCGCTGACTGATTGGTATTCGGCAACAAATGCACCTTTGGCAAGGCTGTCGCTTGGAACACGATCGTCAACCACGTTGACAACACCACCGATAGCGCCAGAGCCATAGAACAAAGTGGCAGGCCCGCGTAAGATTTCAATTTGTTCAGCAGTAGAAGCTTCTGTTGCCACAACATGATCTGGCCCAACGCGCGATGCATCACTAACATCTAATCCATTTTGAGTGATTAATACTCTGGGCCCATCTAGACCACGAATAATCGGGCTACTAGCCACGCCGCCGTAGTAACTACTTTGAACGCCTATTTCGCGCTTGAGCGTTTCGCCCAGTGTTGCCGCTTGTTTTTTTCTTAAGTTCTTACCGGCAAGAACCGATACGGGCTGTGCTGATTCAATTTTGGATGCGTGCAGAGGCACTCCAACCACATCAACTACTTCTAATACACCGCGCAGCAACTCAATACGGATTGCGTCTTGGCTGTGTTCATGGTGTAAGTGCAAGATTTTATGGCTAAAACCATCGGCTTTAATATGTATTTCATCAACGCTTTCGTTGGGAATAATAAACTTACCGGCTTCATCTGTTGTGTAGCGTTTTTTGTCACCAACTACTTCAACTTGAGCGTTCATAACGGGCTGTCCTTGCTCGTCGAATACTTGACCGCTTAATGCATGACCTTGATGCGTCACAAACGAGAGCGCTAGCGTGAGTAATGGGTACTTCATGGTGATCTCTACCGATTAATAATTAAGTGTTAGTTTTCAATTATGATATATCATATCATTTTAAAGGAAGCAGACTATCTTGTATAGATTTCATTTTTATGGCGTATGACTTCTTCTTAAATTGCAAGAGGTGAAGTATGCAAAAGGCCAAGTAGTTAAATGAAGCAATAAAATATTGCTGGACTGTAGTAATCATTTAATCTTTCTAAAGCGAAAGAATTGCAGCGCCATTAAGCCCTTGTAAAGCGTATTTCCCCACGGTGCTGCAATCAAGGCGGTCGTATCGATACGCCCTTTATGGATAACTCCCTTTGCTTTAGAGAAACTGAGAAAGCCTTCCTTGCCATGATAATGGCCCATGCCAGAAGGGCCAATTCCCCCAAAGGGCATATCATCGACCATGACCTGAGTCATCACGTCATTGATGCCAGCTCCGCCAGAATGGGTCTGATTTAAGATCGTTTTAGATCGCTTTTTATCCCAGTCAAAGTAATAGAGAGAAAGTGGTCTAGGCTTTTTATTGACATAATCAATAGCATCTTGCAGCGTTTTATACATGACAATAGGGAGTAGGGGGCCAAATATTTCTTCCTGCATGACGAGCATATCATCGCTCACATTTGTAATAAGGCTGATTGGCAGCTTGTCGGAGTCATCAAATTTTTCGCTGGCTGGGTTGATTGTGATGATGCTTGCCCCTTTTTCTGTAGCATCAATCAGGTAATGCTTTAAACGCTCCCGCTGTCGATCATTGATAATCGCACTGTAATCGGGGTTGGACTCCAGATAGGGGTAATTGCGTGTGATAGCCTGAGTGAAGGCCGTTACAAAATGATCAACTTGATCTTCTTGGATAAGAAGGTAGTCAGGTGATACACACGCTTGGCCTGCGTTAATGGCTTTACCAAGTGCTAAGCGCTTGGCGGCTTCTTCTATAGCAAAGTCTTCCTGGATGATGGCGGGTGACTTGCCTCCTAGCTCGAGCGTTACTGGCGTTAAGTTGTTTGCCGCTGCTTGCATTACTTTTTTGCCAATTGGTGTGGAGCCCGTAAACACTAAATGATCAAACGGAAGTGATGTGAAAGCTGTAGCCATCTCTACATCGCCATCAAATGAGACAACTTCATCGGCCTTAAACTGCTCTGCTATCATTTTTTGGATTAGGCTGCTGGTGTACGGGCAAAACTCTGATGTTTTTAACATAGCTCGATTCCCCGCAGCTAAGGCCCCCACAAGAGGAGATAGCGTCAGTAAAAGCGGAAAATTCCATGGAGAGAGAATGCCTACAACGCCAACAGGTTGATAATGAACGGCAGCGCTTGAGCCTAAAAGCATAAAAGGGACTTTTCGTTTGGATGGCTTCATCCAGCGCTTTACACGTTTTTTGGCATAGTGAATGCCTTCTAGCAAAGGCAATATTTCTGTGAGTAGAGTTTCAGCCGATGCTCTGCCACCAAAATCCTTGTTTATTGCTTCAATAAAAAGCGCTTTATAATCCAGTATGCCATTGTGCAATTGGTTTAATCTGTGAATACGCTCTTTGGCTGTGGGAGCAGGCGCCAGAGCGAATGAGGCCTTCATGCTAAAAAGAGTTGGTTCGAGTGTGGTGATGGCGTTGTTCATGATGGGCACCTTTTAATCTATTAGTGTCTAGTAAACGTTGGGGCGCCAATAAACCATATATTGAGGTGGGCGATTACTTGATTTATACCCGCACGTAAAGCACCCAAAGAGCTTAATCTGTAGCCTTGGCCAATAACATAGCAGCGCTGTTTGATGTTGAAAACCCGTTGTGTAAAAAGGGATCGGCTTGATCTGATCAAAAAATAGGCTGAGCGCCGTTTGTCTCACTATTAAGGCATGTACAACTATATGAATTAGGCGTTAGTCGGGTTATTATCATCGTGTTGAATGATATTAATCTCAACTGAATAATCGATTTCTTCATAGTCCAACTAAGCTAGTTCAAATAAGGTGCATTTATGAAATTCTTTACAGCTACGCTGTCTTTGTTATTCGCCAGCAACGCAATGGCCCACGCTGGTGCCGAGCACGTTCATTTCTTTTCACTCAGTGTTTCAAGTGCCATCATCATGAGTGTCATCTCTGCAGTTGTTGTGGCATTTGCTGCGTATCAGCTGCGATCTAAAATCTCAGGCTTAGTCCATAAGCTAATCAGCCGTAACCAAGAGCGTTTAGGCGTTAAAAAAGCCAGCGCACATTGTGATATTCCATGCAAAATTTATGATCCTTCAACGGCTCAAATCGCTGTGCTGACTATGATCCGCTTGGTTGATATCATTGAAGAGATGGATGCTAGCGCACCTCTTAGCATTAACCAGCAAGCCAAGTTAACTCGTTTGATCAACGAGAAAGAAGCTCATGGTTTGAAGGTAAAAGAAGAGGTTCGTGTTATCTGGGGTGATTACTTCAAAGCGCCACAGTTTGAAAAATTCCCAGGCACACACGACCTTGTTCATAAGATCATGTTGCAAGCTTCTAAAGCAAAGCAAGAAGTTAGCCGTGCAGATGCTGTAGCATTACTTGACCTTGTAAACGAATTTGCTGAGTCATTCTGGGCAACAAAAGGCGTTGATACTTACAAAGCTGTGTGTCCTTACCCGCCAGCACTAGAAGTGGTTTATCCTAAACTAGGGTAAACACTCAAAAGGCCTGCCAGTGTGCAGGCCTTTTTTATTTAAGCTTAATGCTGGGCTTTAAATAAAGCCCAATACCATGTTGGATTGTTAAGAATGTTCTCACTTTTTCAAGTTGAAGGGGACAGCATGTCTCCTGCATATTCAAGTGGAGACTATTTGCTATTGAGGCATTTTTTTCGCCGTCTCAAAGTGGGGGAACGTGTCGTCGTCGATCACGCTGTTTATGGCTTAATCGTAAAAGAAATTGCTGATGTTTCACCTGAGCAAGGAATTAAATTAACGGGAACCAATGCTGCCAGTGTGTCGTCAGAAAAAATGGGGTGGTGTGAACAAAAGCAAATTGTAGGGAAAGTAGTTTGCCTATTTAAAAAATCCCCCCAGTAACTCAACCCTTAGTCAATCAAATGGTTTCTTAGTATTTACATGCTCAATGTCAAAATGGTGATATTTCCACTGTTAGATATGATGTTGCAGCAGTCAGATTAGAGTAATAAAGACTTCATCGCGTGAAGTTAATCGCATAATTATCGATTTAGAGGTTCTCAGCATGGTTAAGAAACTGGCACTCCCTGTCTCTATTTTGTTGGCGGGTATCGTGGCGATTACTGTCGTCATGATGACAAAGGCTGAGCCGACTGCACGACCTAATACATCATTAGAAACAGTTAAAACAAAAGTGTTGGTTCAAAAAGCCATTACTCAAGAAACGGCATTGTCTGTTCAGAGCAACGGGCTGGTCACCGCAAAACGACAAGTGGATATTGTGGCGCAG
Source organism: uncultured Pseudomonadales bacterium (assembly GCA_938048505.1). Lineage (GTDB taxonomy): Bacteria > Pseudomonadota > Gammaproteobacteria > Pseudomonadales > Cellvibrionaceae > Marinagarivorans. Next base: position 1,927 of record CALIUX010000251.1, on the reverse strand, counting down.
GTTTCTGGTGTAATTATTAATGTTTCGCCCAAATTTGAAGAAGGTATCTTTATTGAGCCAAATGAAATGCTTCTACAAATTGATAAGCGTGATGCCCAGGCAGCGCTGGTCAAAGCTCAAGCTCAATTAGTGCGTAGGCAGCGACTATTCGCAGAAGAAAAGGGGCGTGCACGTCAGGCTAAGAGGGAATGGCGAGACCTGGGTAATGAAGATGCTAATGCATTATTTTTACGCAAGCCTCAACTTGCTGAGGCGCAAGCTGAGATCGATGCGGCTAAAGCTGATGTGACGATCGCAAAATTAAATATTGAACGCACAGAAGTTCGAGTGCCTTTTGATGCCCGTATTGCTGAAACATTTGTTGATTTGGGGCAGTTTGTTTCTGCTGGAACACGCATTGCGCAAGTATATGGTACCGCTGCTGCTGAAGTGCGTTTGCCGCTTTCTGATCGTGATATGGCACTATTGAACTTGCCACTTTCGCACAGTGAACAATCTGTTTTTCCTCGAGTTACTTTAAGCGGTATTGTAAGCGGTGTTCAGCATGACTGGAATGGAAGAGTTGTTCGGATGGAGTCCTCCATCGATATGCAGTCGGGCATGCATTATGCGATTGCTGAAATCGACGCACCTTTTTCGCCTCAGCACGATGCGCCTTTATTGCCGGGGTTATTTGTTGAAGCAACTGTAGACGGAAAGCGCTTGGATAATATTTTGGTGCTACCTGAAGAAGCGCTGATTAGCCGTACTAATATCTATACGCTCGATGCAAACAATATTGTGCAGCTAACACCTGTGTCGGTATTAAATAAGCAAGATAATAAGATCTGGATTAAGGGCGAATTTCCGCCAGAGACACTTATCCTGCTTGATAAACACGCACTTGTATCGCCAGGTCTTGAAGTAGACCCAGTTATGGCTGATGAGGCGCAAGCAAGCTTAGCGTCACACGCCAGCACATCATCAAAAAATGCAGCATTGCGCAACTCTCAGCAAGGTGGCGATTCATTATGAGGGCTTTTGTCGCGTGGTTTGCAGGTAACCCCATCGCTGCAAATATATTGATGCTGATACTGCTAGTGGGTGGTTATGTCGGCTGGGGCGATATTAAAAAAGAAGTGTTTCCCACTCGGGCGCCGCAATTTATTAATGTCAATATGGCTTATTTGGGTGCATCACCAAGAGAAGTTGAGCAGCAAATTGTTGTGCGGATTGAAGAAGCCATTGCTGATGTCCCAGGTATTTTCAAGATAACATCTGAAGCACGACAAGGACAAGGTTCGGTTAATGTCGAAGTCATAGATGGCTATAATATTCGCGAAGTGCTAAACAACGTTAAAACACGTGTTGATGCTATTAATACGTTTCCCGCATCGGCAGAGCGCCCGATTGTGAGCCAGCAGGTAGTGCGAAATGAATTTTTCTTTTTTAATCTGAACGGTAATGCTTCACCCCAAATTTATAAAGAGTTGGCCTATAAAATACGTGACGAAATGTCTATTCTTGAGGGTATTTCTCAAGTTGATATTCAAGGCTTAATTAACGATGAAGTTGCGCTAGAAGTATCAGAATATACTTTGCAAAAATATCAACTCACTTTTAATGAAATTGCTCGTGCGGTTAGAGCATCATCACTTGATGTGCCTGCAGGTAATATACGAACAGATCAGGGCGATATACAAATACAGACCCGTGCACAAGCATATAACGGCGATGACTTTTATCATATCGTTATACGCAGAAATCTTGATGGTAGCCGATTACTTCTTGGCGATATCGCCACCATTCATGATGGCCTTGCAGAAACCAATGCAGAGTTTTTCTTTGAAGAAGCGGCTGGCCTTAATTTTATTGTCAGGATTAGTGATGATCCTAAATTATTTGAAGGGAATGAAAATGCCGAGCAATACATCGCTAATTTGGCAAA
>CALIUX010000250.1 GCA_938048505.1 uncultured Pseudomonadales bacterium | reverse complement strand
TATTTTTAAACCTTCTGCTGATATCACTAAGCTTGTTACTGAGCGCTTAAACAAAGCAAAATAATTTATTAGGGATTTTATATGCCTCAGCGTTATTTATTATCAGAATTGGCTCTGCTATTGGGAGCCGATCTTATTGGCAATGAGGCAGTTGAAATTTTTGGCATTGGTGATGCAGCTCTTGCCCAGAGCGGGCAAATTACCTTTGTCGCCAATAAAAAATACCTCCCCGCACTAGCCGAAGGTCAAGCCAGTGCTGTCTTGCTCCAAGCGCCGTTATCCGATTGTACAGTTACCAATCAATTGATTGTTGCTGATCCTTATTTGGCTTACGCTAAGTTAACGCTTATTTTTGATGACCGCCCTAAGACCTCTGAATCCATACACCCGTCTGCTGTGGTTGCTCCAACAGCCACATTAGGCACCAAAGTGAAAGTGGCCGCCAACTGTGTTATTGAAGACGGTGCGATAGTTGGGGATAACACAGAGCTCTGTGCTGGTGTGGTTGTTGGCGCTAATGCAAAGCTAGGGCAATCTTGTGTTTTGCATGCCAATGTGACAATTGCTCATCACTGTATCTTAGGTAATGAAGTCAAAGTACACAGCGGGACAACGATAGGCTCAGATGGCTTTGGTTATGCGCCATCTAAAGCCGATGGTTGGGTGAAAATTCACCAGTTAGGTCGCGTTGTTATTGGTGATCAGGTTGAGATCGGCGCTAATTGCGCTATTGATCGCGGCGCAATACAAGACACCACTATTAAAAATGGGGTTATTATCGATAACTTGGTGCATATTGCTCACAATGTCGTCATTGGTGAGCGAACAGCAATCGCTGGCTGCGTGGGTATTGCTGGTAGCACGACTATAGGTTCAGGTTGTACAATGGGCGGCTTTGTGGCCATTAACGGCCATTTAACCATTGCTGATAATGTCCACTTTAATGGTGGGACTGTTGTTACTAAGTCGATTGATGAAGCTGGGCATTACGCTTCGGGTTCTCCTATGCAAGATGTTCGGACTTGGCGAAGAACGATGGTACGTATCGGTCAATTGGATGAGTGGGCTGGTCGCATTAAAGCACTTGAAAGCCAGTAGCCTTTGATATTAAAAGATTACTATTACATTTTTATAGCAGCAGTGCGCTAGACCGCATTACCGTTTGTTCTATTGGGGGTTGTCCTGAATGATGGACGTCAACGAAATTCGTAAGTACTTACCGCATCGTTATCCATTTTTATTAATTGATCGTGTTACTCACTTAGCTATCGGCGAGTCTGTTACAGCGTATAAAAATATTACGATTAATGAAGGCATCTTTGAGGGGCACTTTCCTCATCACCCCGTTTTTCCAGGCGTCATGATATTAGAAGCAATGGCTCAGGCTTGTGGTGTGCTAGGTTTTAAAACCATGGATAAAACACCAGATGATGGCTCGATATATCTCTATGCTGGAGCAGATAAAGTACGTTTTAAGCGTCAAGTCGTTCCTGGCGATCAGATGGTGATTGATGCTAAATTTGTCTCCGAAAAACGTGGCATTTGGAAGTTTGAGTGTGTAGCAAAAGTTGATGGCAATGTTGCTGCTCAAGCTACCATTATGTGTGCCGATCGTACGGTTTAATTTTTTGCCAAAGATAAGCAAGCGATAAAAAAATAAGTCGTTTCAAATAAGGGTATGTAGAGACCTTATTTGAATGGCTTATTTTCTTAGCACTGCTAAATACCTGCCTATCCCTCCGCCCTATATGGAGCTTAAAATGGCTGCACCTCAGATAGATTCTAGAGCGATTGTGGACCCTAATGCCCAGATTGATGATGATGTTGTCATCGGCCCATTTTCAATTGTTGGGCCCGATGTGCATATTGGAGCGGGTACGCGAATAGAATCGCATGTCGTCCTAAAAGGTCCTACATCTATAGGTCTAAATAATCATATTTACCAATTCTCTTCCATTGGCGAAGATACCCCCGATCTTAAATATAATGGGGAGCCCACTACGCTTACGATTGGCGATAATAACGTTATTCGAGAGGGTGTAACCTTGCACAGAGGAACGGTGCAAGATCGAGGAGATACTAAAATTGGTAGCCATAATTTACTAATGGCTTATGTGCATGTGGGGCATGATAGCGTAATTGGCGATCACTGTATTTTAGTCAATAATGCTGCGCTTGCTGGACATGTGATTGTGGATGATTGGGCTATTTTAGGCGGCTTCACGCTAGTCCATCAGTTTTGCCGGATTGGAGCGCATTGTTTTACAGGAATGGGCAGTGCGGTAGGCAAAGATGTTCCCGCTTTTATGATGGTCACCGGCGCACCTGCTGAAACACGTACAATTAATGCAGAAGGTCTACGCCGTAGAGGCTTTACGCCGGATGATATTACAACTTTACTCAAAGCATATAAGTTGGTTTTTCGGCGTAGTTTAACCACTGAGCAAGCAATCTCTGAGCTTTATCCCTTGGTTGAGCAAAGCGAAAAAGTCACTACGCTGATTGACTCGCTCAAAGCGTCAACGCGGGGCATCGTGCGTTAATGACTGCCAATTTGGCAAGCGCAGTACCTTTACGGATTGGTATTGTTGCGGGTGAAGCGTCAGGCGATATTTTAGGTGCTGGTTTAATTCAAGCCATTAAACAGCGCCATCCTGATGCAATTTTTGAAGGCATCGCTGGCCCCAAAATGTTGGCAGAAGGGTGCCATTCATTTTTTCCGCAGGATCGCTTGGCTGTTATGGGGCTTGTTGAGCCGCTTAAACGCCTACCTGAACTGCTTAAAATCCGCAAATATCTAAAACAGCATTTCATTCAGCAGCCGCCTGATATTTTTATTGGTATTGATTCTCCGGATTTTAATATTGATTTGGAGCTGGCCTTAAAGAAAGCAGATATTAAGACGCTGCATTATGTCAGCCCTTCTTTATGGGCTTGGCGACAAGGCCGGATTAAAAAGATGGCGAAGGCCGTCGATGGTGTTTTAGCACTATTCCCTTTTGAACAAGATTTTTACCATCGTCATAATGTCCCTGCTATATGTGTTGGCCATACGCTGGCGGATCAGATTCCTATTTCGCCTCAAACCGATAAAGCACGTGCTGAGCTGAATATAACTGCCAGCGATAGCCGTTATATTGCATTACTGCCGGGTAGCCGTAGCTCTGAAGTAGAGCGAATGCTGCCGGTTTTTCTTGACGCTGCGCGCCTTTTGGCAAAAGAAAAAAATGCTCCCAAGATGCAGTTTTTAATTCCTGCAGCAAATGAAGTACGCTGGGAGCAAATTCAAGCATTAGTTGATAGCCTGGATTTAGCACAATCGGATTCAGGCCTTATTATTCAAACCTACCTGAAGCAGTCTCATTCTGTAATGGAAGCTAGTGATGTTGTTGTGATGGCTTCTGGGACAACTACACTTGAAGCAATGCTATTAAAAAAACCAATGGTAATTGCCTATAAAGTTGCCGCGCTTTCGTATTTTATTTTTTCCCGAATGGTTAAGGTGAAATTCATAGGCTTGCCTAACCTCTTAGCGAATAAGCCACTAGCAAAAGAGTTGATTCAGCGTGACGCAACGCCTGAAGCGGTTGCTCAAGAAGTCAAGCGACTACTTCTGTGTGTTCATGATTCTGATTCTGCATTGCTTCGTGAGTATCATCGTTTGCATCTTTCGCTTAAAAAGAATGCCAATCAAAAAGCAGCAGATGCAGTGCTGAATATTATTGCTGGCGAACCTTTAGATGCTGAATCCTCTTCAAAATCAAATTAAGTACGGCCTTTGTGCATTATCAGTAATGTTATGCCTGAAGTTCTATTTATTGGAAAAGACAACTCTATGACAAAGACTGTAAATCAAGCACTTAAAATTGCCGGTGTTGACGAGGCTGGTAGAGGTCCGCTTGTTGGAAATGTTGTAGCCGCTGCGGTGATATTAGCCCCCCAAAAGCCCATAGAGGGTTTGGCTGACTCAAAAAAATTATCAGAGAAAAAGCGTACTCTCCTTTTTGATGAGATTGTTGAAAAAGCATTGGCTTATAACATTGCGCATGCCACACCTGATGAAATTGATACTCTCAATATTTTGCACGCTAGCATGCTAGCGATGAAGCGTGCCGTTGAAGGTCTATTGGTTCAACCTGATCATGTTTTGGTAGACGGCAATCGTTTACCTGAGTGGTCTTACAGTGCAGAGGCAATTGTTAAAGGTGATGCAAAAGAAGCCTGTATTAGCGCGGCTTCTATCTTAGCGAAAGTGACGCGAGATAAAGAGATGTTGTGCCTTGATGAGCAACACCCGGATTATGGTTTTGCTCAACATAAAGGGTATCCAACCAAAGTGCATATGGCTCGCTTAAAAAGCTTAGGGCCTTTACCTGAGCATCGTCGATCTTTTGGTCCTGTTAAAGCGCTTATTTCTGAACTTTAGTTAGACAATTTAACGCTGTGATATGCTCAGTGTTAAATTTTTAGACGCATCTTTTAGCTGGGGTCTTTAGACTGAGGGTGCTTGGTTTGAAGATGCTTAGGTTGAAGATACTTAGACAAATAAGGACGCTATGCTTGGTATTGCTGTGTAGCCTGACGGTTAAAATTTCCTAGCTCTTTTTTGGGCGTTATCTTTTTGACGCATGATGCTTTGATATGGCTCATTTGGCTGTTACTTATTTAAGTGGAGTTGAGTAAACGTTTTGAGTGCAAAGCTTTTTATGCCTATCCTGTTTTTCGTCCACTCATCATCTTTATTCTCAACGATCATCTTTTCATTGCAATGTAAGCTATACCTAAATTTATCAGTGTCATATCTGAAATTATTTTTACCGGGTTAAGTGTTATGGCTTCTTCTCATGCATCTGCTTTTATTTCAGTGAAACAGCCCGCTGTTGTGCGCGCTGAACAGCCTGCAAACGACCCTCTTAAAAATGATCTACCAGATCGCAATCCACCTTTGTATTCACCTATAAAGGAAGATGACCTTGCTATGTATACGTTGCAAGGTTTCATTAAACACCCTCAAGATATTCCGCTTAGCTATCGTATAACAAGCTTGCCAGCTTCAAAGAGTGAGCAGCTTATACAAAAAGAGACTCTAGCGAATGGTATGGTGTTTACAGCGCAACACAGTGCGATGATCCGTGCGGCTATTGAAATTGACATTGTCGTATGCGGTGAGCACTTGACATTACAGGGTGTGGTGGATGATTGCATTCAAGTTGATGAGGCCAGTGAGGATCAGAATGCATCGTATGAAATCACAGTTTGCTTTAGGGAGGGTCATGATGCGCATGCTATGCGTATGGCTGAGCAAGTTTGCCATATCGAACATTACCATCAAGCCTTATTATCTAAAGGGCGACGTCTTACTGCAGATGAAGCGGCCAAAGAATGGATAGGCCGTTTTGCACGGCTTTTCCCTTAAGCCGTTTTCATAGTTCCTTGAGTTGCGGTGCGAGCAGGGGGGAAATGGCATGAAAACTCACTCCCTCGACCAACAACGCTGTGTATTCGTAATTCTGCATTGTGGCGTAGCAGTACGTGCTTAACAATCGCTAGCCCTAAGCCAGTACCGCCAGAGCTAGCAGAACGGCTTGAGTCAACACGATAAAAACGCTCAGTTAAGCGGCTGATATGTCTAGAATCAATGCCTTCTCCGTTATCACTGACAGTAATAACCGTTCCCATTTTGTCTTGCTCAACTTGAATAAGAATTTGACCTGCGTCCGGTGTGTAATTGACGGCATTAAAGACTAGGTTGGAGATAGCGCTACGCAGTTCATTCTCTCTGCCATAAATTGCGATATCTTTTGAAGCGATGTTAGTGCTAATAGTATGTTCTTTATCACCGCTGAGTGATCGCGCATCTGTCGCGATCATTTCAATCAGTTGACTAAGATCAATAACATGATGCCCTTGCTCTTTTTCACCGGTTTCGAGCTTGCTTAATGCAATCAGGTCATTTGTTAAGGACGTCATTCGGCTGGTTTGACTCAGCATATGTTTAAGTGCTTTCTCCCATGATGAAGGAATATTGCCAGCATCCTCGAGGGTTTCGAGGTAGCCGCGTAAAACCGTTAGCGGGGTGCGTAATTCATGAGAAACATTGGCCACAAAATCTTTGCGCATTTGCTCAAGCTTAGTCAGGCGGGATATATCACGTATGACAATTAGCCGTTCACCTTCCCCAAATCGATGGATGACAAATTCAACATGCATTCCACTTTTATTGGGCAATGTGTAGTCTAGCGGCTCACTGTACTTACCCGATTCAAAATACCGTACAAAACGTGGAAAGCGAATCAGGTTAGTTATCTTCTGGCCTAGATCCACAACTTGCAGGTTAAATAGTTCACCTGCTGCGCGATTCCACCATTCCATATTGCCACGTGAGTCGATCAAGATAACGCCATCATTGAGTGCAGTTGTCATCTCTTGCACACGGTGGACCACTTTCTCTAAGCGTTGTTTTTCTTTCTCATGGCGATTGTGCATGAGATTGACATCATCGGCGATGTCAGCGCAAACGCCCTGTAGCTCGTCTTCTGGTGGTGCTACACGCCGTGCCTCGTTTACCCACGATTCTAGTTTATAGAGGCGCGAATATTGCCAAATAGCATGTAGTATGAAGACTGCGAGTAGTGTGATTAAAAAGTGGCCGTTTAAAAAGCCGATAGTGCCGAATACGGCAAGGGCGATGAGTAGCCACCGTATTTCAGTTTTGAATCCTCTGCGCAACATACATGCTCTTCAATGGCTTTTAAAAATGGCTTAAAGGTGTAAGCCAAATGCAACTATTCTGCCTTGGCTGTCAGTTTGTGTGAAAAGCGATAGCCCGCACCGCGCACAGTTTGTATGAACCTGTCATGACCTTCAAGTGTTAGTGCTTTACGTAAGCGTCGAATATGCACATCAACTGTTCGTTCTTCTACATAAACATTACCGCCCCAAACATGATCGAGCAGTTGATTACGAGTATAGACACGTTCTTGGTGAGTGAGGAAAAACTCTAGTAAACGGTATTCAGTGGGCCCCATTTGTACGGGTACGTCATTTATTGTGACGCGATGGCTTGAAGGGTCAAGGCATAATCCTGCTACAACGATGGGTTCACCCGTTGAAAGTGTATCGGTGCGGCGTAAAACAGCCTTGAGGCGCGCAACAAGCTCACGAGGTGAGAAAGGTTTGGTTATATAGTCATCAGCACCGGCTTCTAGGCCTTGAATTTTATTATCTTCTTCCCCTTTAGCGGTAAGCATAATGATGGGGATTTCAGAGGTTAATTGATCGCGCTTGAGCCTACGCGCTAACTCCATTCCACTGGTGCCTGGCATCATCCAGTCAAGCAAAATGAGATCAGGTTTTTTATCGACAATAATACCGTGAGCAGATTGGGCATCACTGGCCTCAACACAATTATACTCAGCCATTTCTAGCGCTACTCGCAGCATATCGCGAATAGGTGCTTCATCGTCAACGATTAGAATCGTCTTTGTTGTCATGCTAAACCACCTGTTACTACTAAGAATCAATCTGTATTTTGCAGGTAGGGATTAAATAAAGATTGTGTTGCCATTTTATGACATTTGACGATTTTATGTCGTTTTTATGACGATTTTATCTGTTGCACTAACTAGTGGTCTCTAATTAGTCATAATTCAATATCATGCCCTATTTAATAGCACACCCTGATTCTGCATCGAAGCAAAGCGAGAAAAATACGTTGAAGATCAAGACTTTTGCGATACACGGTCAGTATGGGATAGCGTTATAACACGCTACGCTATGCTGACCGTGTGCATTTGGATCAGGCAGGATAAAGTAAATAGTTGAATAAAATACCGGTAAAAATGACCATTCCGACCCAATTATTATTCAAAAAAGCAGTAAAGCAGTGCGCAGGGGAGCGATCTTGAATCAACCATTGTTGGTACCCAAACAGTGCTCCCGCGCCGATTACACCAAGGTAATAAGGCCAGTGTAAATCGAAACTGCTACCAACGGTTAATAGGATGATGAGTGTGAAGACTTGCAACGCGCCAGTAATCACACGGTCATTTTCTGCAAAGAGTATAGCGGTCGATTTTACGCCAACTTTGAGATCATCTTCTCGGTCAACCATGGCATAGAACGTATCGTACGTGAGGGTCCAAACGAGCACGCCTAAATACAGTGTCCACATAGGTTTGGGCAAAGTATTTGTGACGGCGGTAAAAGCCATTGGAATAGCCCAAGCAAAAGCGGCCCCTAAAATAAGTTGTGGCATATAGGTATAGCGCTTCATAAACGGGTAAATAACCGTGAGCCCAAGTGCTCCTATGGCCGTTATCACGGTTTTGGTATTGGTTAATAAAACCAGTACCAAAGCAATAGCAATAAGGCCAGCAAACAAACCTAGTGCCAAGGTGGTTGACGCTTCACCCGTTGCAAGGGGTCTATTTTGTGTGCGCTCTATGTGACCATCAATATCGCGGTCTGCATAGTCATTGATCACACACCCTGCCGAGCGCATGACGATAACCCCCAGCACAAAGATAAACATTTCTTGCCATCGAGGAATACCTTCTGATGCGAGCCAAAGTGCCCATAGTGTAGGCCATAGCACCAAAAAAATGCCAATAGGGCGGTCCCATCGCATCAGCTTGATACTTGCGTGAATACTGGGGTGAGAAATAAGGGCAGCAGGAAAAAGTGATTTAATCATTACGTGAGGCTTTGTGTGTCATCTTGTCTCTAACGCTAATGAGTATAACGCGGCTAGCAGCTTAAATGGGATTTCTGTTCTGGCACTCTTGTTTATGTTGGTCTCTGCGCTGGCACTTTCTTTGCTGTTCACTTTGCTATTTGTCTTCATAATTTACCTTCATAGTAGAGTATTCGTAGTGTGGCACTTGCTCTGGGCTTATGTTGCTTTTAACCGTACTGACTACTTTGAACAGCCCTTAGGCATTTTATTAACCGTTTTAAGGCGGCTTACACGACTTGAAAGTTCTGTGCGTGATCTATAGCCTGCATTGCTTAATTCGCTTTCGAACATCGACCAGGTAGGCACTCTATGACTAAACTTGCACTCCATTGGCAAATTTTTATTGCCATCTTTCTTGCGATCACGCTCGGTATTTTGATGGGGCAAGTATCACCTCCTGAGGCTGGTGGCTTTGGCGCGCAGTTTTATGCAGTGTGTGATTTCTTTGGTAGCTTATTTTTGCGTGCGCTTAAAATGGTGGTTGTCCCACTGGTTTTAGCATCGATTATTGTTGGTGTGTATGGCCTGGGTAGTGGTGAGCATGTTGGGCGTTTAGGCGGTAAGACCTTGCTGTTTTATATGCTATCGAGTTTCTTGGCGATTATCGTGGGGTTGATGGTTGTCAATATCACCCAGCCAGGCATTATTGATGGTGAGCCAGCCCGTGAGCAGCTTAACTTGAGTTCGCCAGATGCGTTGGATGGCGCACTTGATAAGGTGAGCGGTAAGGGAGTGGGCGACATCACAGATGTGTTTCTGCGTATGATCCCTACCAACGTTGTGGATGCGGCGGGCGATAGTAATCAGCTTTTAGCGGTGATTATTTTTGGTGTGTTGTTTGGTATCTTTATGACAAAAGCTGCCCCTGCAGGACGCGAGACATTGGCTAACTTTTGGCAGGGTGTCTTCGATACGATGATGCACATCACAATGTTTGTTATGAAGTTCTCACCCATTGGGGTGTTTGGCTTGGTTGCCAAAACAATCATGATGACTGGCCTTCAAAGTTTTGTTCCGTTGCTTGTCTTTTTTGCTACGGTGGTGATTGCGCTAGGTTTACATGTTTTTGTGACACTCGCAGCGTTATTAAAATTGGCTGGGCTAAGTCCGTTGCGGCACTTTCAAGCCATGTTCCCCGCGATGTTGACGGCTTTCTCGACGGCAAGCTCATCTGCAACCCTTCCTGTGAGTATGGATTGTCTACAGAAAAGAGCCGGTGTTTCCAATAAAACAACCTCTTTTGTGCTGCCTTTAGGCGCAACGGTCAATATGGACGGTACAGCGTTATATGAATGTGTCGCAGCGATGTTTATTGCTCAAGCGTACGGGCTTGATTTAACTCTAGCTAACCAATTTACGATTGTGATGGTGGCGTTACTGACATCTGTTGGTGTGGCAGGTATTCCTTCTGCTAGTTTAGTGGCTATTGCCGTTATTCTTGGTGCGATTGGCTTGCCACTTGAGGGGATTGGGTTGCTGCTAGTGACGGATAGAATATTGGATATGCTGAGAACATCGGTCAATGTCTTCAGTGATAGTTGTTGTGCCATTATCATGGCAAAGCTAGAAGGTGAAAAGAACTTGCTTTCTAATACTTAGCTTAAAAAATAGATATTAAAAACAAGTGTTAAAAATAGGTAAAAGAGACTTAAGATAGCTGGAAAGGTTAGTCAGAACCGATTCTTTAAGATTCTGACTAACCTGGATCGAAAAGGACTTTCTAAATGCAGGATTTTAGGCTGCGTACCTAAAGTGGAATGCCATTTTGTTGCGCTAGCCCTTTGATGAGCATCTGTAAAATGACAATGACCATCACAACAGCCATAAATGAAAAGTCGAACCCTCCAATAGGCGGAATGACTTTTCGTACAGGCGCGCAGATTGGCTCTATCAGTTGACGCATTAAGTT
>CALIUX010000249.1 GCA_938048505.1 uncultured Pseudomonadales bacterium | reverse complement strand
GGTATAGGCATTATGACTACCACCATGCTGCTTAATATAGGCTTGATACGCTTCAGCATCTGGGTACTTTTGTGTGCCCAAAAACAGCATGTGCTCCAAAAAATGCGCCAAGCCCGCTCTGTCTAACGGGTCATCACCCGAACCCACATTCACATCTAATGCGGCTGAAGCTTTTTCAGTATCTGGGTCTGATATCAATAAGACAGGGAGGTTATTGGGTAACACAAAATATTCAACTTCACGCTCATCATTGGGACTCCGTTCAGGCTGAAGCGATTTGATAGTATGATCCGTTTGCTCCTGTACACCTAGCGCACCAGAAATACCTTTGTCTATCTCTTCCTGGGCCATGGCTTTTTGGGTTACCGCTTTCTCTATGGCTTTCCCTACCGCACTTTCCTCAGCGACTTTGTCAGTTAGATCCGTAGGTTCTATTTTATCTAGACGTCCTTTCACCTCAGACGCGGCGACCGTCACGGCCTCAGGAGATACTGTTTCATTTATACTGGCTGACGCCTCTTTTTTGTCAGGCATCTGGTCGAGCGCATGTTTACCAGCCCCTTGAGCCATAACAGGCTGGCCTATGCCAACCAAGGTCAAACCTAGAAAAACAGTTTTAGCCGTAAAACGAATCGATGCAGAAAGCAGAGTCATGCTGTTTATTCACTTTTTAAAATTGATTACGCAGTGATTTAATGAAGTGGGACACATAGCGTCCCAACGAGTTCAAGTAAGAATGCATCAGCTTTTATTGTGTACGAGCTGATGCATTCTTACTTGCAGCTTTTACTCACTCAACTTGTGATTTAGCCGTGGGCCAAGCCGTAAGAATCGCTTTAACGAGCGTGGCAAGCGGGATAGCAAAAAAGACGCCCCAAAAGCCCCACAACCCACCAAAAACGAGCACAGCCAGTACAATTGCAACAGGATGCATTTTGACCGCCTCAGAAAATAGAAGTGGAACCAGCACGTTACCATCGAGCCCTTGAATAACGCCATAGGCTAACATTAAATACATGAATTCGCTGCTCCATCCCCACTGGAAAAAGCCAATCAATGCAACAGGAACCGTAGCAACGGCTGCGCCGATATAGGGGATAAGAACCGACAGTCCCACCACTACCGCCAATAATAAGGCGTAGTTAACGCCTAATATGCTAAAGGTGACAAGCGCTGTTGACCCTACAATCAAAATTTCGATGACCTTGCCGCGCACATAGTTAGCAATCTGCTGATTCATTTCTTTCCAGATTTTGTACATCAGCGGGCGACGGTTAGGCAGCATATTCCCAAACCACGCCACCATAGATTGCCCGTCTTTCAGAAAGAAAAAAACCAAAATAGGCACAAGAACCAAATAAATTAATATGCCGACCAAAATAGGTAATTGCGCTAAAGAAAAGCTTAAAACACGTTGCGCAAGCTGGCCCAGCTCTGCGCTGGCAAGATTGGTCAATTGCGCGATTTGATCTTTTGATACTAAATCGGGATAACGGTCAGGTAAGACCAACAACAACTGCTGTACTTGCTTCAGCATCTTAGGGGCTTCGCTCGCCAGATTCAGTACTTGAGACCAGATGGTTGGCAGCAAAACCAATAAAATAACCGTAATGAAGCTAACGAGCATCAAGGTTGCAAAAACAACCGCCGTTGTATGGCCAACCCGCCACTGCGTGAGCTTCGCAACGACACCCTGTAACAGAAAAGCAATAATAATTGCAGCAATCATGGGCGCCAGCACCGCACCCAAGCTCACCAGCACAATCACACTTACAATGAGTAATACAACAATCAGTACCGCTTCTTCATCGGCAAAATAGCGATCAAGCCAACGACGAAAAATTTTAATCATGACAATTCACCTTTTTCCATTAGGTAGTCATACTCCCCGTCATGCTCAGCAAACTGCAGCAAACTGTGTACAGACAGTTCAGCAAAAGCATGGAAATCCCTCACCGAACCGGGATCAGTTGCCAAAATACGTACGCGCTCCCCTACTTCACATCCATTTAACGCTAATTTTGCTTTCAGCAAAGGCATAGGGCAAGACAAGCCTCGAGCATCGACCAACTGATTCACAGCATCACTCGACGCTGTGGCGTCTTGTTGGGCGTGACTCGTTTCAGTATTACCGGGTAGAGTATTGCCTTGGGTGCGGCTATACGTTTTACTATCATTGGCGACCATATATGCCTAAGCTCTTATCAAAGGGAATTATTGCCTGCATTGTAACTCTATAACCCTTGCAGTAATAAACAAATACGCAGATTACAAAGTACGGTAAGATCACTCAAGCATTTGACAAGAATAATCAAATATTTAACCTAAGAGATCATCCCTTACTTTGTCTTCAGCATCGCACGACTGGATTAAGCGTTCATGACGACCCTAAATAGAGCTGTTCTTTTCTCGCGGAGCCATTTTTTACAAGGCTACTCTTCGCGACCCGACGTTTTACAAGCACTCTTTTTGCGCCGAACAGGCTGGCGTGCATCAGTTTTGTGTTTATTACTCAGCAGCCTACTCTGTTTAGCACCTTCAAGTTACGCAGTCGAGCTACCCAGCATAGGCGGAACCAGTGCGGGGCTCATTTCGCCCTCAGCAGAATATGCCTTGGGCCGAAAAGCATTACGCCAATATCGTGCCTACTTACCACAAGCACAAGACCCCTATTTTGAAGATTATCTTGATAAAACATTAGATAAGATGATTCTTCATAGTGGCCTCCCAAGCTATCCACTCTCTGTTTTAGTCATCAAAGACCCTCACCTTAATGCATTTGCTGCACCAGGTGGCATTGTTGGAATGAATACCGGGACTTTTCTGATTGCTCAGACCGGCCAGCAGCTCGCCTCAATATTAGCCCACGAAATTGCACACTTAAGCCAACGCCACTATGCACGGCGATTAGCACATCAACGAAGTCGTGCGCCATTAAATGTCGCCAGCTTGATCGGCAGCATTCTCATTTTGGCATCGGGCAATGGCGATGCCGGTATCGCCGCCGTTACGGCAGCCCAAGCTCAAGCAGTCAATGCCTCGCTAGCTTTTAGCCGTGATATGGAGCGGGAAGCCGATCGTGTAGGGTTAGAGCTGATGGTCACATCGGGCTTTAATCCTCATGCCATGCCAGAAATGTTTGAACAACTTCTTAAAGCCAGCCGCTACCGCACTAATCTTCCAGAATTTTTGCTGACACACCCTGTGACAGAAAGCCGTATTAGCGATGCAAAAAGCCGTAGCCAGCACTACCCTCTTAAGCATTACGACTTTGATGAAAACTTTCAAATTCTCAAGGCCCGCGCAATTTTGATGCATGAATCCACTGCACAGTTTGCTGTAAAACGCTTTAGCAATGAGCTACGTGGCATCACACTGTCACGGCTTGCCGCTCGCTATGGTCTATTACAAGCACTGATTCAAGCTAACCGCACCGACGATGCACTTGAACAATACAAAATATTAGAAAAGAGTCATGGTCACTTGCTCCCCGTTCGCTTAGCAAAGGCCGATATTTACGCGGCAAAAGAACGTTTTGATCTAGCACTTGAAACCATTCAGCGTGAGCTAGCCATCACGCCTGATAATCATGTTGTGAATGTTCGCTATGCCGAAGTCTTGATGCAAGCTACACGTTATGAATTAGGCGAATCCGTTTTAAAAGCCCATGCTAAACGCCAGCCCGAAAATGCCTATGTTTGGTACTTATTAGCCGAAATGCACGGTTTAGCTGGGCATATTTTTGAAGTACATAAAGCGCGCACTGAATATTTTATTTTGCTGGGTAACTATGAAAAAGCAGAGATACAGATTCGCAACGCGCTGCGATTACTCAAAAAAGAAAATAACGATACATCGAACAAACAAGAGAAGGCGCGATTAGAGCAACGGCTGGCCTATGTAAAAAAGGTGAAAAAAGAAAGGCTTTAGCCGATAGTCGACATAATAACCCTTTATACCTCAACCCAAGAATCAAAGCCTTATCCCGCAAAGCAGAGGCATTGATTACTCTATCGCAATTGGTTAATTCTATCTTTTCCTTTAACCTAGCGCTTTCATTTGAAAGTGCCGCTCTATCCCTATGCCAGAAAACACTATTTCACTCAAATGCCCAACGTGTCTTAGCCCACTAAAAAAGCCAACTCAACCGAATACAAATTTCTACAGCTGTCAAAATCAACATACTTTTGATATAGCAAAAGAAGGTTATATCAATTTGCTGCTCGCGCAGAATAAGCGCAGCAAGCAACCTGGTGACAGTAAAGGGATGATGCAGTGTCGCCGACAGTTTTTAGAAGCGGGTTATTATGACTTTTTAATCGAAGAAATTGCTTTGGGTATCCAGGCTGTATCGTCAACCTCACCTCTCAATCTGCTCGATATTGGCTGCGCAGAAGGGTATTACGCCGCTAAACTTTTGCACTATATTCCAGCGACCATGATTCCAGCAGCTATGCACGGCTTAGACATCGCTAAAGAAGGCGTTCGAATGGCCGCAAAACGCAAGATTTTTAAAACCAGTGCGGTCGCTAGTGCCTATGACCTCCCCTATCTAGATGAACAATTTGATATTGCGCTTAGCATCTTTTCACCCTTATCGTTAGATGAGTGCATTCGCATACTCAAACCCGGCGGCCACCTTATTGCTGTTGGCCCAGGTCCATCTCATCTGCAAGGGCTCGCAGAAAAAGTTTATTCGCAATTTAAACCTCACCAAAACCCCATTGCACACTGGGAAGATTCAGCATTACAAAAAGCGAATCATATTGCCATCAGTCAAAGCATCACCGTCAAAGCAGAACATATTTATCCATTGCTCACCATGACGCCCTATTACTGGTCTTGTCGACCTGAACAGCAAAATGCAATCAAACAGCTTACCCAGCTTGAAACACCCATTTCGTTTGACATAACATTTTTTAAAAAGGCAAAAGCAAATCAATAAAGAAGCTTGTCACTTGACATCAAAAGGAATTGAAACAGCATCTATAAGGTAATGCGTGTTAAGGCGGCAATAAAACAAAACAGCCTTACTGATTACTGATTGATAGAAACTACTGATTGATAGAAACAAAGAGAAGGATCGAAAGGGTGATCAAATACAAAGGTTAACATTGCGCAACAAAAGCGCTTTAACCTTTGTATTGATAGCCTGAAAAACTAAATCGTAAAGTTCAATTGCAGGGCTAACACTTTAGAACTAAATATGTAGAACTAAAGGGTAAGAGAACGATTACTTGCTTTAATAAATTCTTTTTTCAAATCTTCGTAAGTATGCACTGCAGGGTATTGCGGGAACTCACTGATCACATTCTGCGGCGCATGGAAGAGTATGCCAGCATCCGCCTCAGCAAGCATGGTTGTATCGTTGTAAGAGTCGCCCGCTGCAATAGTACGGTAGTAGATGCTCTTGAACGCACAAATGGCTTGGCGCTTAGGATTTGCCTGGCGCAAGTTGTAATCCGTGACCTTGCCTGACTCATCAACCGTCAATTTATGACATAGCAAAGTCGGATAACCTAATTGCGCCATCAAAGGGCCTGCAAACTCATAAAAAGTATCTGAAAGAATGACAACTTGAAAACGCTCACGCAACCAGTCAACAAACTCTTTAGCGCCTTCCAATGGGCTCAATGTTGCAATCACTTCTTGAATTTCGTTTAGTCCTAAACCGTGCTTGGCTAGAATATCTAGACGCATGGTCATCAACTCATCGTAATCAGGAATATCACGCGTTGTTGCTTTGAGTTCTTCAATGCCAGTTTTTTCAGCAAAAGCAATCCAGATTTCAGGGATTAAGACTCCCTCGAGGTCAAGGCATGCGATTTCCACAGATTAACTCCAATAAGTAAATGAAGCAGGCATAGCCTGCAATGTGTGCGGCATGATAAAAGCACCGCTTTATTTGGGCAAGCAATCTAACGGTTTACGTAAACGCTTGCAATCACTGGCTGATGAATAATATTGATGCTTCTGCGCTTTTTCTTATTGAACCAAGAAACCTTGTGCCGTCTAGCAGCAGTCACATGAAGTCCATAAAGGCAAACCCGAGGAAACATCAGCACTCTTTATAGGTCTATTTTATAAGTCTACTGTATATATCTGCTTATTAAGCCTACTTATGGTCTTGCTTATCAGCACATTGATGGTTATTTGTATCCCGAGGGGTTATCAGCTTACCCCTGTATTGCGCTGTTAGTATGTTGACAGTGCATAAGCTAGGTTGCATACACCATCATAGTCAGTATGTAACCACGATAGTCAGTATGTAATCACGATAGTACATAACCACAGCCGCGCATAATTACAGCCGTACATAACTAGGCATGCATAGCGAGAATAGGTCGCTACAGTAGATAGCTATAAGAAAAGAACGATCATCATTAGAACAAGCATCATGTAGAACAAGCACCGTTAAATACCGCGATTAATAAATACCTCTGTCACTAGGAACCCCACATGCTAAGCGCCAGCTTCGATAGCTATATCCACTCAATACTGAGCTTTTTTGCCGTTCTTTTTATTGTAGCCGTAGGCTTAGGTGTGCTCACCATAGTTGTATTGTACATAGTGGACATTCGACAAACTCGCCACACTATTCGACGAAACTACCCTGTAATTGGGCGGTTTCGCTACTTGTTTGAGCATTTTGGTGAGTTTTTTCGACAGTACTTTTTTGCCTTAGACCGAGAAGAGCTTCCCTTTAATCGCGCACAGCGTGCATCCGTTTATCGCGCCGCAAAAGGCATCAGTAGCAGCATCGCTTTTGGCTCAACACGCCCGCACAACACGTCAGGCGATGTGCATTTTGCTGCGGCTGGCTTTGCGTTGTTAGAATCAGAATGCCAAAAAACGCCCAAAAAAATCATCGGCCCCTACTGTAAGACACCTTACAACGCCCCTTCTTTCTTCAATATTTCAGGAATGAGCTATGGCGCGCTATCTGCTCCTGCCATTACCGCACTTGCCAAAGGTGCAGCACAAGCAGGTTGCTGGCTCAACACCGGAGAAGGTGGCTATTCCCCCCATCACCAAGCAGCGCAATGCGATACAGTCTTCCAGATTGGTACAGCTAAGTATGGCGTACGTGATGAAGAAGGTAATCTTTGCCCTAAAAAACTGGCGGAATTGGCGGAATATGATGCAATCAAAATGTTTGAAATCAAACTCAGCCAAGGTGCAAAACCAGGCAAAGGCGGCATCCTCCCCGCCGAAAAAGTCACAGCAGAGATAGCCATCACCCGAGGCATCCGCCAAGGAGAAGCCTCAATTAGCCCCAACCGACATAACGATATTGCCAATATCGAAGAGCTTATTGAACGGATTAATACCGTACGTAACATCACAGGTAAACCTGTCGGCTTTAAAACCGTACTGGGTGATACCCAGTGGCTAATCGACTTGTGTGAGTACATGGCAACACTGCCCATTGAACACTTACCCGACTTCATCACACTTGATAGTGCAGATGGCGGAACAGGCGCATCACCACAAAGCCTCATGGACTACATGGGACTACCTTTAGATGAAAGCCTACCGTTTTTGATTGATACGTTAAAGCAATACGGTTTGAAGGGTCGAATTAATGTTATTGCAAGTGGTAAAATCATCACGGCAAGTGCCGCTGCAAAAGCTATGGCAACGGGCGCTGACTTTGTTGTTTCGGCAAGAGGCTTTATGTTTGCCCTAGGCTGCATTCAAGCTATGCAATGCCACCAAAACACCTGCCCAACAGGTATTACAACCCACAATGAGCGATTACAAAGGGGCTTGCACCCAGCAAGCAAAGCCGTGCGCGTTGCCCGCTACCAACAACAATTATGCAAAGATACTGAGATGATTGCCCATTCTTGCGGTGCGACACATGCTCGCAAGCTCACCAGGCAACATGTTCGTATCATTAATGCCAATGGCGCCTCAACATTAATGTCTGAGACATTTCCCGATACGACGCCCATTAAAATCCTGACTAATACCAGTACCAATACTAATAAGGCACCAACAAATAAAGCGCCTACCAATAAAGGCCATTTACATGAACAATCCCATACACATGAACAAGAGTAATCACCATGCCGGCCAACATTACCGCATCAAACCCCTCCCCAACTTTTAATGAGCGCTGGCACTCTTCTTTAAGCCTGCACGGCTTGCAAAAAAGTATTCGCTGCTTTTTGTTTTATACCTTGCTGGCTTTAAGCGCTATGCAAGCAAGTCTTGCACAAGCCGATAATAATAGCGATGTGACACTCAGCGACCTCAATTGGATCGACCAAAAATATTTTGATAAACAACGCTCACTTATTGACGAACTAGGACGTGAAACATTTGGTCAGCGGGTGCGAGGGAACTCAACGGATCTTGAGTTGCTTCAGCGTATTATTAATCAGGGTAAAATCGGAATCTATGATACGCATGAGCACAAAGCACTCGGCATCGTACTAGGCGATGTATACGTTGCAGAGCAAGGTTGGAAATGGCAAGAGTATCAAGACAAAGAAGGAAAAAGCCGCGGCGTTTGCTTGCCAGACACCATACATTGCGTTTTTCCCATTTCGATGATGACACGCCGTTTACGTATCACACATAAAATAGATGTGGAACGTATATACCAACGTGGTTTAACGCTTATGGAAGATGTCATACCTCAAAATCCATACGACACAACAGAGAAGACACCCAGCAAAGAAAAAGAATTTGATACCCGTGGCAAAAAAGTTGTACCCTTTTTGTAAGGCACATTCACCACATTTAATACCAAAGACTGAGCTTCATACCCCACCGCAATCATTGCCGAGCATGGCACACTGGCGCTAATTGCGGTTAATGCGTCACATTTTTTAAAATGCGCAAAAAAGCTTGACGATAGACTGCTTTTTTTGTTGACCATAAGAAATAACTAGTCGACAATACTTGTGCGCGATTATTCAGCTTATGTCCATATATCGCACAGAAATTTGTTTAAGTATGCTTAACCCAGAAGCCTTACACTGTTTAGCCTTTAGGGGACATACTTAACGAGTATCGCAGTGTAACATTATGGTCATACTTCTGAACTAAGGTGCGGAGTTGCATGGCATTGTTGTTTGCAGGCCATGAATTATTTTTTTTTACAAAGGTCTGAAAGTTACAATGTCTGACAAAATCACCGGTACCGTTAAGTGGTTTAACGAAAGCAAAGGTTATGGATTCATTAGTCGCGAAGGCGGCGCTGACTTGTTTGTTCATTTTAGCAGCATTCAAGGCTCTGGCTTCAAAACTTTAAAAGAAGGTCAAGCTGTGACCTTCACTGAAGGCACTGGCCAAAAAGGCCCTCAAGCAGAGAATGTTGAACCTCTTGCTTAAGCCTTAATAAAAGCCCGCCTCTAGCGGGTTTTTTTATGCCTTTCTTTTTTACCTCTTGAGTAAAGTGCACCTTCAGGATGCGCAATGCTACTGTATGCACCACATTAGTTAATGTTTTTTTGCAGGAGTTAATATTGATTGCAGATATTCACGCACACTGCTTTTTATTCTTAGCTTAATCTGACTTTAAGGTTCAGCGCCCCCTCTAAAATACATTCATACCAAAGACTCAAAAGTACTTTTCTTCATTCATTCAATAGCCCCAAAAGACTGTACGATAAAAATGCCCACAACGCCCAAGGTTACCAACAGTGATCTAGCATATTGATCTAGCACTTGATCAAATCCCTTCATACATAAGCAGGTGGGTATAAATTTTGCGTTACAGATTTTTTACATGCGGCGGACAATCAAATAGCCTGACAAAAGCCACCTTGAAATCTATCTTTGGTTATTTATTCACTTATTGTCACGTTAATTGTCATTTTTAGGATTGGGTTCTACACTATTTAAGTTGGCGGGAAGACCGTCACTCAAAATAAACAAACGCAATGTATTTTAATGCTTATGTCTAAAAAACAGTCAAATCGATTACTGTACTTACCTGATGGTGATTAGTGCTAGCCAACAAAGTGAAGTGAGGGTGTTTCAACGCCCCCTCATCGAAAGCCCAAAACAGGCTCTTGCTGTAGAAGACACCCTTTCCTACACTTTCTATCACAATAAGATTGCGACAAAGAGTGCCTGCTTCGCGAATAGAGCAATATTTTTTATATCTATTGCTTTTGTATTCACGAAGAAGAATTATTCTTATCAAGAGGGTCACAAGGCGGCATAATGCGCCAACCCGAAAAAGTAGTCTGCGGCTGACACCTCAATGTCTACATGTTAATACAAACGTTTTATTGATTATTCTTATGCAATAGCTTTTCATTCAATAACTTTTTATTTGATAGTCCTGTTTTTAATAGTCCTGTTTTAATCATTTATTCCTAGGAACACAAAATGAAAAAAATCATAGCGATAGCCCTTTCTATTGCAATGTTTAGTGGCTTGTGTGCTGCCGAGCCTAACTACCTAGAATTTGAACCGATGACCAGCAAGGTCAACACCCCTGTCAACAAGGTAACAACGGACACCCAAATACTCCCCTTAATTACATGGGGGGGCGATATCGCAACAATTCATGCGAACGGCAATTCAGACACCACACAACCTCGCTCGGTTTTTGCGCGCTATGGACTTAAATACAAACTTGAAAGGGAAGATGTATTCAGTCGGCAGGTCGAAAACTATATGAGCGGCAAGACGCCTTTCTTGCGTGGAACATTGGGTATGATTCAAGCTGCAGCCACAGTCACAGAGGGCAAGCCCGACGTTAAACCCATCATCTTTTATCAGATGACTTGGTCAGCAGGAGGTGATGCACTGGTTGTTAAAAAAGGGATTAACAGCACAAGAGATTTGAAAGGCAAAAACATTGCCATTCAGGCCGATGGACCACACGTTGATTATGCCATTCAAATCTTGAAAGATGCCGATCTCACGTTTGAGGACGTCAATATTAAATGGCTAGCCGATTTAACCATGTCACCGGATTCACCACCGGCAGCACTGGAGCAAGAAGATATTGATGCCGCGTTTATGATCATTCCCGACGCCCTCGCCCTCACAGCTGATGGCACAGAGGGCAATGGCCAAAATGGCACCGTTGCTGGCGCTAAAATTTTGCTTTCAACCAAGACTGCCAGCCGCGTTATTGCTGATGTTTATGCTGTGCGAGCAGATTACTATAAAGAGAACAAAAGCGAAGTTGAATTACTTGCCAAGGCCCTTCTTAAAGCCGAAAAGTCTATGAAACACATCATCGACAATCGTATTATTTACCCACAAAAGTACAACGCGATTATGTCTTCTGCGGCTAAACTTCTGCTCGACGATGAAGGCGCCATTGCCGATACCGAAGGCTTATACGCAGACTGCCAGTACGTCAGCTTAAAAGGGAATCGTGATTTCTTTAATAACCCCGACTACTTAAGAGGGTTTTCCCCACTTAAAGACGAGATTTCACAGAGTCTTACCAACCTTAATCTACCGCCCACCAGAGACTTGCTTGAGATCTCAGAGATTGACTATACGGGCTTCACATTAGGCATGGTGCGTAAAAAAGATACCGTTAGCTTTAACCGCGAAGAACTGATTAATCAGCTTATTACCAGCAAAGTATCACCTCAAGTCAGTAACGAGGCTGAGCTATTCAATATGGACTTAAGTTTTCAGCCCAATTCTAGTGCTTTTTCCATTAAACAACATACGCAGCAGTTCGCCCGCGCAATTGAATTGGCATCGGTTTATGAAGGCGCCGTGGTGATAATAGAAGGCTTTAGTGACCCAACAGAGTATTTACGCAAGCTGAGCTTAGGGTCACCCGATTTTGAACTCAATAGAACCAAGCAAAATGCACGCAACATGAGCTTTTCTCGCGCAGAGGCCGTTAAAGAGGCGGTATTAAAACTCGCAAAACAAAGCAACATCAGCCTCAACCCAAAACAATTCATTACATTAGGCCATGGCATCGCTAAGCCTAAAACAGGGTTTTGTAATGGCGCACCTTGCAAGCCTAAAGATAGCTCTGAGTGGCTCTCTAATATGTATGTAAAATTCCGCATTATTCCACTCGAAGCTCTAAGCGAAACGTTATAAGCGTATATAAAGAGAAAAGACTATGAAAATTCTTCAAAACACCATCATATCGCTTATAGCACTGAGTGCAGCCGCCTGTAACGAAACCAGTGACATCCCAACGCCAACAACGGACACCGCTTATGGCGTAAGAAGTACCGATAACAGCTGGCCCGTGCTTGATGGCCGAGAAACAGCTAGGGCAGAAGGTAAAACAACTAAAAACTATTATATAGTTGTTGATAATGCCAAAAGCATGAAAGCATCGGAATGTATCGATAATGGCCGCTCTAAGCTCACTGTTGCAAAAGAGGGTCTCAGTGCATTAGTTAACACCATGCCGGAGGACAATAATGTCGCGATTATGGGCTTTAATGATGAAGGCCCTAAAGAATATACCGCTTTAGGCAATAGCGATTTCAACAATGTACTTAGCATACTGTCATCATTGCAACCTAGCTGGGATACCAGCCTGAGCGATGCCGTCATGTCTGGCTATAAAGCACTGGAAAAACAAGCCAAACAGCAACTCGGTTATGGCGAATACCATCTCATACTGCTAACAGATAATGACAGTGGCGACAGCACTGTTACGTCTGAGGCAGTAAAGTTTATTGCAAACACCTCGCCTATTGCTATTCATGCTTTTTCGGTATGCGGTGATGCCGAGCATGCTCTCAATGCAGCGGGTGTCGCTTATCGTGCGATCAGCAACCAGCAAACATTGACCGATTCTATTGGCGGCGTTTTACAACTCGAAGCGGCTGAACCCACGAACTTCTAATCCAATCCCTATTAAAGCAAAAAGCTTCTCCTAGCTTTGTAAAACCCTGTACAGCCATGACTTGCGCTGCACAGGGTTTTTTATGATTCATCTCAGTGATTCATAAAAAACCCGCCATACTCTAAAAACACTCGCCATACTCTCGCTCATTTCATGACAGCATTAGTAGTCGCATCAATCCTACTCTGCTCAATCGTGTTCAAGCTGAAAACATCTTCTTTTCTGAACAATCTGACGATAGATTAACCAGCGTTTGCATACAAAACGCTATACTCAGGGAATTCCCTCTTATCAGTAACAAGACAACGGGGCATAATGGTCGCCTTAGTTGATTACCCTAATTTGCGAGAAGACTTATGGGCAGAACGTACGAAAACCGAAAAGCCTCAATGGCCAAAACAGGAGCCATGAAGACAAAACTCTATTCTAAGTACGGGAAAGAGATTTATGTCTGCGCTAAAAATGGGGGGCACGACCCTCATGCTAATCTCAGTTTGCGTCGTTTGATTGAAAAAGCCAAAAAAGACCAAGTACCCAGCCACGTGATCGACAAAGCCCTCGATAAAGCTCAAGGCGCTGGGGGTGAAGACTACGTTACGGTTCGCTTTGAAGGGTTTGGTCCCGGCAACTGCATGGTGATTGTGGATTGTTTAACCGATAACAATAACCGCACCTTTGGTGACATTCGTACCTGCTTCAATAAATCAAAAGCTAAACTAGGTGCACAGGGCTCAGTGGCCCATATGTTTGATCACCGCGCCGTTTTTGCGTTTAAGCATGAAGACGAAGAAGCGGTGTTAGAAGCATTAATGGAGCACGATGTCGATGTCGCCGATATCGAAAATGAAAACGGTATTATTACGGTATTAGCCCCAACAACAGAATTCTTCAAAGCAAAAACGGCACTCACTGAGGCATTTGAAGGCATTAATATTGAGGTAGAAGAAATCACCTTCATTCCTCAGACTCACGTAGAGATCACCGGGGAAGATGTCGAAACATTCGACAAGTTTTTAGATATGCTAAATGATTGTGATGATGTACAAGAGGTCTATCACAACGCAGAAATAAGCAACTAAGGCTAGCCTTTGCCCCATTAATTTCACATATGCAACGTCACATGCCATTCATGTAGCCGGTGTACAGTCGAACCCAGCAAGATAAGTGACTCAACAATGACAGAAAATAACATGGCCTTTTTAGACGAAATAGCTTGGACTCAAGAAGGCCTTATCCCCGCTATTGCACAAGATGCAGAAACAGGGAAGGTTTTGATGATGGCTTGGATGAATCGTGAGGCGCTAGCTGAAACAGCCACAAGTCAATATGCCGTCTACTGGTCTCGATCACGCAAAGCAATCTGGCGAAAAGGCGAAAGCTCGGGTCATCGACAAAAAGTGATCGAACTTCGTCTCGACTGCGATGCCGACGTCATTGTTATGCGCATTGAACAAGAAGGTGGTATTGCTTGTCATACAGGGCGGGAATCCTGCTTTTATCGTACTTTTCAAGATGGGCAATGGTCAGTCGCTGACCCCGTATTAAAAGATCCGAAAGAGATTTACTCATGAGTGACGTTCTAGCCCAACTCAATCAGGTATTACAAGAGCGTAAGTCCAACGCAGACCCCAGTTCATCCTACGTTGCGCTTTTACATAAAAAGGGCTTAAATAAGATTTTAGAAAAAGTGGGTGAAGAGTGCACCGAAACACTTTTAGCTGCAAAAGACGCAGCAATAAGTGGCGATAATAGTGAGCTGATCTACGAAACCGCAGATTTGTGGTTTCACTCACTGGTGATGCTCTCTCACTTAGGCGAAGATGCGAACGCGGTGATTAACGAACTGGCAAGACGGTTTGACCTTTCAGGCCTAGAAGAAAAGGCCAACCGCTAAAACTGCAGTAAGATTTATCCAGATTATCAGAAAATGCGTAGTACGCCCTCCGCAAGTATTCGTGTAGCATTTTCTACCAGACAGCAAAAGGTTCATTTATGTTAGGCAATATTGGTATTTGGCAGCTTCTCATCATTCTCGTTATCGTACTTTTACTTTTTGGCACAAAGCGCCTTAAAGGTTTAGGCGGTGATTTAGGAGGTGCCATCAAAGGCTTCAAAAAAGCCATGACAGATGAAAAAAATCCCGAGACCGATGAGCAAAAACGTGTTGAAGAAGAACTCAACGCTGCACCAAGCAGCGAGCCTGAAGTGACACAAAAAACAGCAGCTGATGCGCAGTCTGATACTAAGCAGTCATAATAATGTTTGATATTGGGCTATTTGAACTGATTGTAGTCGGTGGCGTTAGCTTGGTTGTGATTGGCCCAGAGAAGCTACCCGGAGCAATCCGAACCGGTGCTCTTTGGGTTGGCCGTCTCAAACGGACCATAACCAATACTCGGCGCGAAATAGAAGAGCATATTGGTGCAGATGAGATTCGGCGCGAGCTACGCAACGAAGAAATCATGGCATCGCTAGACAAGCTTCGCTCTACACGTGAGCAACTTGAAGCCGATATCAAATCTATTGCCGATAGCAGCACCTTGGAACATCAAGACGATGCGCATGAAAGCCATGAAAACCAAGATCATGAACATCCAGAATATGATGAACATGGCCATGTGATTGAGAACCAAACAGATAGCGATTATCACGGTGAGCACCACCACGACGTTTATGAGCATGATGCTTACGAACATGACGCTCATGACGCTCATGACAGTACAGTAGATGATGGCACGCTAGATAATCACTCTCAATATAGTAATACGGATCAAGATAACGGCCATGACGCAGAAAAAACGGCTAAACCGTTAGCAAAGCAAAACGGCGACTCAGCCAGCACACATGCCTCCACTCGTGCGTCAATGCCAAAAAACAGCGCGCAAGCCACCCAAGATACCCTATCATCTGATGTGAAAGATGCACCAAACGATGCACCGAAACCATCAGATCATACGCCTTCATAGATAAATAAAATGACCGAAGAGTTTGAAGAAGAGCACGAGTCTCAACCGATCGTAGAGCACCTTACCGAATTACGAGACCGCCTTGTGAAAGGAGTAGGCGCAATAATTTTGGTGTTTTTAGGTTTAGTTTACTGGTCACGCGATATTTATAACTTTGTCGCACAGCCTATGATGAAAGCACTCACGGGCGAAAGCACCATGATTGCGATTGATGTGACAGCCACTTTTTTAACACCTTTTAAGCTCACATTCTTTGTCGCCATTTTTATTGCCATGCCTTACTTGTTATACCAAATATGGGCCTTTATCGCTCCGGCGTTATATCGAAATGAAAAGCGCTTAGCCAAACCCATTTTTGCCTCAAGCGTGTTCTTATTCTATCTCGGCATCGCCTTTGCGTACTTTGTTGTCTTGCCGCCTATCTTTCTCTTTTTTGAGGCCATCACACCCGATGATGTTGCCCTCATGCCGGACATCACCACGTTTTTAAACCTCATACTGAAACTCTTTTTTGCATTTGGTATTGCCTTCGAGATTCCTGTCGCAACGGTTATATTAGTTGTGGCCGGTATTATTTCACCCGACGGCTTGGCAAAAAAACGGCCTTATGTGATCGTTGCCTGCTTTGTGATTGCCATGTTTATGACGCCACCTGACATCATTAGTCAGTCGCTTTTAGCGGTGCCTATGTGGGCGTTATTTGAAATTGGTATCTTCTTTGGCAAACTCGCCATTAAAGATCAACCCAAAGACAATGACATCGCCGACGATACTGACACAGAAAGTACAACCTAGTAGCACTACTTAGCAGTACAACCTAGCAGCACAACTTAGTCGCACATAATCCAACAAGGTTGATTGGGGTAAAGTAAACATCATGAATACTATTCACAGCCTGCTTTTTGCGACTGGCGTTTTATGCGTACTCACCGCTTGCAGCACAACAACCCCCACACAATCGTATCAGCAGAATGCTGCTACAGAGCACAATAAAGCCTGGGCCGAGGCATTTTTGGCGCGAATGAGCCAAGAGGATGATGTGAAAGTCATCAGCCCACAACTTGCCTACAAGGCTATAAAGCATGGTTACGGGTGCAAACCGACAAAAGACAGCCATATCAAGGTGCACTATGAAGCAAGGCTCGCACAGTCGGGCCAGATTGTTGATAGTTCATACGCTAGGGGAAGACCAGCTGACTTACCCTTAAACCGCATGATCAAAGGCTGGCAACAAGGCATTGCTTATATGGCAGAAGGCTCGATATGGGAGCTATACGTCCATCCCGATCTAGCCTATGGCCCCAAAGGCTCACCCCCTAATATCCCCCCTCATACCGCATTATCATTTACCGTTAACTTGATGAAAGTCGGTACATGCCGCCATAGTTTTAGACGCTTATAGCCAGTTTTTGGGCTGATAGTTTTAGAAACCGATAGTTTTAGAAACTAATGTCTTTAGAAACCGATGTCTTTAGAGACTGATGGCTTTAGAAGCCGGTGATCGTAAGCTTCGATCGTTTTTGACAACTTAGATTCAGCACTGAGGTCTACGGGTAGCGCAAGCTGATCTTTTGAGTGGTCACTTCAAGCAATCTCTACTCAATTCAGCTTAAGTTAGAATTGTCTTTGGTAACATATTGCATACAGACATCATCGCTTAACCTCGTATATCGACCTACTGCGATGCGATTCAACTATATTGCACGTTTTTTGCGTATAAATCGCAATGCTATATAACTCGTTGTTAATAAAATTTGGAGAAACAGATGAATATTGCTAGCCTTACAGCCAAAGGGCTTATTATCGCCATTACAGCAATGGTTATGGCTTCACCCGCCACAGCCGGCGATGCAGCAGCAGGTAAAGCAAAAGCCGTTATGTGTTCAGCTTGTCACGGTGCAAATGGCATCGCGTCATTACCGACCTACCCCAACCTTGCGGGTCAAAATGCAGGCTATCTTAAAGAATCCTTAAAAGCCTATAAAAATGGTGAGCGAACAAGTAAGCAGGCCGCTATTATGTCTGGCATGGCAAAAGCACTTAGCGATGCAGATATTGAAAACATTTCAGCGTACTATTCATCACTCAAGTAACACCGTATTGATCTGCTAGCGTCTTAAGACTTAAAAGACCTTAAGCCCTAGCCTCACAAAAATTTTAATCTAAAAAGCCAGCCAGTAAGCTGGCTTTTTTGTATAATTCAGAACCGTTTGCACTCCATTTAAAAGAGGCACCGCCGTGAAGCTTTTTGGCTCTTATACTTCTCCATTTGCTCGCCACGTTCGCATTGCTTTAAGTGAAAGCCAGCTCCCCTTTGAATTTATTGAAACAAGCTTTGATGATTCAGCAGAGCAATCACCCACCAAAAAAGTACCCTTTTTAAAAGACGGTAATATTACCCTCTCCGACTCCACATCAATCTTGCGATATATTCGCGAAAAATCTGGCGTTCTTTTTTTAACCGACATTATGCAGTTAGAACTGTACTGCCTGATTAATACTCTGGCCGATAGCACAATTAATTTAGTGATACTCGAAAAAAATGGGCTAGACACTCAAACCAACACTTATTGCATACGACAAGCCGCGCGCATACAAGATGGTTTAGACAACCTAAATCATCGTCAACTCTCAAAAGACAATATGGATATTGATAGTTACTGGCGCCTGGCATGCTTTTTAGATTATGGGCTCTTTCGTAATGCATTCGATCTGAAGGGTAGGCAACATCTTCAAGCTCTACTCGACAATGCACGCTTAGATTCTCTATTCAAATTGACAGAGCCTCCACGGTAAAGCGATTTCAATCATTAAAACCAAGCAAAGGACTTATTGCTAATCGCAGCACCATCAGTGGCATATTGAATGCTACTGACTGTATTACTGACTAGCAATTTAACGGATTAAACTTTCATCATGTAAAAGTAATGGTTTACATATAATATCCATTTTAAGATGACTATTTTGCAACTATAGACATCATTTCTTTAGTTAACCAAATTTCTTAAGCAACCCAAAGGCTCAATATGTTTTCGTTGCCATCTGCCGTTTACTGGCTGTCACTTTGCTCTGCTTTATTACTTTCTGGAACGCCGCTAGCTGTTTTAATTGGTGGCCTCGTCGGCAGTCAGTTAAGTCCTT
>CALIUX010000248.1 GCA_938048505.1 uncultured Pseudomonadales bacterium | reverse complement strand
TGAAGTAGCAGATCATAAAGTACTTAATGAATTAAAGTCTTATTGGGATATTACACTCATATCTGAAACGTCTGAAATTTACCGTTCAGAGTACTTGGCCTATCTTATTATTCAGGCTGCGCGTCAAAATACTGATAACCTATCTTTAAAAATTCTCAATGATACAGTGAAAAACAGCACTGTAAAAAGTAGCGCGGCTAAAGATGATTCACCCTTGAATAATTTGGTCAAAGCATTTTCTTCACCGCGCTATAAAGAGGGTTACGAAAAAGGCATCCATGATCATGATGCCGCTCTCATTCTTAAGGCTATCGTTCCGGTCATATCTCAAGCCGAAACGTTATCATTTGAGCCTTCTGCTAGAGCTTTAGCGCAATTATATTGGCACAGTGCACAGCAATCATTGAGTAATAAACAAAAAGAACAATGGCTTGCGCGAGCGCGCTCAGCAAAATATTTACGCGAATTATTTGGTAGTGTACAGGCGACGCACTTATTTAGAGCAGAGTTGCTTACGGCCATTCAGTTATTTGTTGAAGAAGCCAACTTTTCATTTGATAACGCGACATCTGAAGTCGCAGCTGATTATTTAGTGGCTGAGCTTGAGCGAGATAACGTTGACTTTGCTATTACGCACTATGCACAAAAATTACTAGAAAGCCTGCAAGCTGCTATCGATACTGTTGTGTGGGAAGAGTATCAAAGTATGCTACTGTCTATGCGCGATGATATGGCGAGTGCGTTTGCGTTGGCGCGTGCATGGCTGGCAGCATTTATTGAAAAGCGTGGCTTCAATGAAGGAAATGAAGAAACAGCGCTGCAACTATTGGCTCCTTATATTGATGAAGCTGCGAGTATTTTATGCGCTCCAAACCTTGAGCGCCGGTACTTAACGGTAAAGCTTGATGCCAAGGTGACAGGCCTACTGGGTCAACATACTCGTATTAAAAACCAAGAGCTCTTTATTTCTCTTCATCGTTATTTAAAGGATCTACATTATCATGTCAGTGTGCGTGTTCCTGGCTACCATCAGTATTTATCGGTGCGTTCAGAAATCATGTCACAAGAGCGTGACAAGCTTAGGCTTGATGAATTCAAGGCGAGGCCACTTAGCTCATTTGTGCGTAATCGTTTGATTAATGAATCCTACTTGCCGCTCATTGGCGATAATCTTGCCAAACAAATGGGTACTGTTGGCGAAGATAAGCGCAGTGATTTAATGGGCTTATTAATGATGATATCGCCACCCGGTTACGGTAAAACAACATTAATGGAATATGTGGCTAGCCGATTAGGATTGATTTTCATGAAAATCAATTGTCCTTCATTAGGGCATGATGTTGTTTCACTCGACCCTGCGCAGGCAAATAATGCAACGGCAGCGCAAGAACTCATCAAGTTAAACCTAGCATTGGAGATGGGTAATAATGTGATGCTTTATCTTGATGATATTCAGCATACAGACCCTGAGTTTTTACAAAAATTTATCTCCTTGTGTGATGGGACACGTCGTATAGAAGGCGTATGGCGAGGTAAAAGTAAAACTTACGATATGCGTGGCAGAAAGTTTTGCGTTGTTATGGCGGGTAACCCTTATACGGAATCAGGTGATGTTTTTAAAGTACCTGATATGCTGGCCAATAGGGCTGATATTTATAATCTTGGTGATATTTTAGGCGGAACAGAAGAGCAATTTGCCATGAGCTATATTGAAAATAGCTTAACGTCTAATAAAATATTAGCACCTTTGGCTCTGCGACCACTTGATGATGTTTATAAGCTGATTGCGCGTGCACAGGGTGAAAACATTGCAGCAACGGACTTGAGTTACGCTTACAGTGGCGCAGAAATTAATGAAATATGCGATGTTTTGAAAAAAATGTTTGTTGTGCGAGATGTTATTTTAAAAGTAAATCAGCAGTATATTACTTCTGCAGCACAGAATGATCATTATCGTACTGAGCCCCCATTTAAGTTGCAAGGCAGTTATCGTAATATGAACAAAATGGCAGAAAAAATTTCTGCTGTCATGACGCAAGATGAGCTTATGGTAATGATTGATGATCATTACCAGGGCGAATCACAATTACTCACAAGTGGCTCAGAAGATAATTTGCTAAAGCTAGCCGAGCTACGAGGCAATATGACGCCTGTTCAACAAGCTCGTTGGGAAGCGATTAAAAAAGATTTTACGCTGCATAAAGAGCAAGATAGTGGAGTTGATGGCTCGACTCGCATTGCTCAAAAAATAACGGAAATGACTGAAAGTTTAGAAAATTTAGGTAACCGCCTAGCACAACAAGAAGATAAGCGTAGTGAAAAAACCTCACAGTCATTGATGTCGATGAGCCAGCAATTACAAGCGGCACTGCAAGAATCTTTGCAAAAAACGTCACAGGAATCCTTATTATCCCGACAGTCACCAGTCAAGATCGAGCTGGATTCAGCGCTATTTGAGGGTATTGGTCATATAGCTGAAAATATCGCGACAACATTAGAAACATCCGCTAATCAATTAACGCAATCCGTTGAGAAATCAATTGATTTTGATATTGCAATTGTTAAAAGAATTACTAAATTATCGGCTGATCTCAAAGCGTTTGCCAAAGACCACCAAGCAGAAATTCGCAAAGAAGATGATTTTGATGAATTAAGAGTAGACGATGAGCCGTGATACCGGCTCTTCTTAATGTGGCTCTTCTTAATATATCAAAGAGCTAATAGCCTACATTAATGACTAATCATCCATGGCCTCATAGAGGGAAATACTTTTTCTCCGCGTGCGGTATAAAGCATTTTACTTTTGTTTTTGGGGTTATGGCAACCACACCCTTTTGAATGTTGCTCATCATATTTACGCCGATCAGCAGTTGAGATGACTGGCTCGTTTTGTGCCTTTTCATTTTTCTCAAAGGCGGCTTTGCGCTCCGGTGCCATGGTGAGTACTTTTGGATTTAATCGAATAATGCGTGCACTTAACGTATTGCACTGCGGGCAAGCTTGGGGTTTGTGAGAGTCATCAATGGTTGCTAACTCATAAAATGAACCATGTTTTTCACATTTATAGTCGTAAACTGGCATGGGCATCTCCTGCTTTATAATCTTCATAATCAGTAAAATAGGGTTGAGCACCTCACTATTTTACTGATTATTTTATAGGTATGATTTTCAAATTATTACAGCTATCTATCTGCTCATATGAATTGAATACTTAGTCTTTATCTGGAGATAGAGGAATATCCACTCCTTGGGTGACGCCTATTGTTGGCCCACCTGCATTGGGTTGAACATCAAAATCAAATATATCAGTTGGCAACCAAAGTGTTGCACAAGCATTGGGGATATCAACGACGCCACTAATATGCCCTTGAACAGGCGCAGTACCTAATATGGCATAAGCTTGTGCTTTGGTATAACCGAATTTCGTTAAGTACTCAATGGCGTTAAGGCAAGCTTGTCGGTATGCAATGTGCACATCAAGATAGTGTTGTTTGCCTTGCTCATCAACAGAGATACCTTCAAAAATTAAATAATCATCATATTTAGGTGCAATAGGGCTAGGTTTGAAAATGGGGTTTTTTATACCGTACTGAGACATGCCATCTTTAATAAGGTTGACGCGCATGTGTATCCAACCTGCCATTTCTATTGCGCCGCAAAAGGTGATTTCGCCATCGCCTTGACTAAAATGCAAATCACCAACGGATAAACCGCCACCATCAACATAGACAGGGAAGTAAATTTTTGACCCGCGCGATAAATCTTTAATATCACAATTACCACCATGTTCACGTGGTGGAACAGTACGCGCACCTTCAGCCGCTGCTGAATCACGTGCATCGCCGGTCATCGTTCCCATATGTGCGGTATCCCCATAGGGAAGTGTTGCCAATGGCGGTGTTCTTTCGGGCTCTGTATCAAAGAGGGCTTTTTCGCGGGTATTCCATTCTTCAAGCATATCTTTTGAGGGGAGGCAGCCAATGAGACCTGGATGAATTAAGCCTGCAAATTCAACATTAGGAATATGGCGTGATGAGGTGAACATGCCTTTAAAATCCCAAATTGACTTCTGAGCCTCTGGAAAATGTTCAGTTAAAAATCCACCGCCATTTTTTTTAGAGAAAAATCCATTAAACCCCCATTGGCTTTCTTCAAAAGTACCAATATCTAAAATATCAACGACAAGCAAATCACCTGGTTCAGCACCTTCTACACCGACTGGACCTGACAAAAAATGCACTTGAGATAAATCTACATCACGTACATCATCTGCACTATCATTATTTGCGATTTGTCCGCCTGTCCAATCGTAACATTCGATAATAAAATCATCACCTGGTTTAACGGTAGCAGCCATAGGGATATCAGGATGCCATCGATTATGAATTTTTTCATTGTCATAAGGTGATTGTTTTAGATCAACTTTAATAATGGTCTCAGTCATAGCCTATTCTCCGGTCATATTATGCTGCTTAAAAAGGGGGATTTCATTTGTATTTTTGATAACAATTTATACAGAAAGGTATTTTTTGATTTGTTCGGTATTAACATCATCACGTAGATCTTCGTGGATAAAATGACCTTTATCGATGACGATGATGCGATCAGCGACAGCCATGGTGAAGCTAAGAACTTGTTCGGAAACAATAATGGTAATGTCTCGAATGCGTTTTATTTCATTCAGTACATTAGCAATATCTTTAATAATTGAGGGTTGAATGCCTTCGGTAGGTTCGTCTAACAATAAGACTTTGGGATTGGTCACCAATGCGCGTGCAATAGCTAATTGCTGCTGCTGTCCACCCGATAAGTTGCCACCTTTTCGATGACGCATTTCATGTAATACTGGAAAAAGTGTAAAAATTTCTTCAGGTATCTTTTTTGTTCTTGAAACATCCATCCCGGTTTTGATGTTTTCTTCTACTGTAAGTGAAGGGAAAATCATCCTGCCTTGTGGAACGTAGGCAATTCCATTTTCTACTCTTTGATAACTATCTTGTCGAGATACATCAATATTTTCAACTGATATAGAGCCTTCTGATAACGGTAAGATACCAATTAGAGATTTAAATAATGTTGTTTTTCCCATTCCATTTCGGCCCATTATTGCCAAAGTTTCATTTTTGGGAACAGAAAAGTTCAAACCATGAATCACTTCACTTTGTCCGTAACAGACTTTGAGATTGTTGACGTTCAACATACATCACCTTATTTCGCTTATCGTTACATACTCGATTTTAAATTAAATGTTAATGGCCAAGATAAACCTCGATGACTTTAGGATCGTTCTGTACTTTTTTCATGTCTCCGGCGGCTAATATTTTACCTTGGTGCAAAACAGTCACTTTGTCGGCAATGCGTTCAACAAAATCCATATCATGCTCAATGACTAAAACTGATCGGCCCTTGCTAATTTTATTAAGAAGTTCTGCTGTTTGTTCTCGTTCTTTTACACTCATCCCTGCAACGGGCTCATCTAGCATTAGTAGTTGAGGGTCCTGAATTAGTAGCATTCCAATTTCTAACCACTGTTTTTGACCATGGCTCAGTAAACCAGCAGGCATATCCAATGAGTCTTCAAGCATGATGTCTTGAGCAATTTTAATTATTTTGCGTTCTACTTTTTCAGTTCTTTTGAAGAGTAATGAGCCCAATACACTTCGGCCATAGGGATAAGAAACTTCAAGATTTTCAAAAACACTTAAATTTTCATAAATTGATGGTGTTTGGAATTTCCGCCCTACGCCAGCTCTAACAATTTTATGCTCAGGCATCGTTGTTAATTCTTTATTTAAGAATTTTATGCTGCCTGATGTTGCTTTGGTTTTTCCACATATCAAATCAAGAACAGTTGTTTTTCCTGCACCATTTGGCCCAATGACTACGTGTAGCTCATTTTTGTCTACATATAAGTTGAGGTCATTAACAGCTTTAAATCCATCAAAGGAAACGGTCAATTCTTCAATTGCTAATGTGAAATCTGTATTGGCACTCATCTGATTACCTCGATATTGCGTTATAAACAATTTGGACAAAGTCACAAAGAAAGAAAAAGACTATTTATCCGAGATCTTGCTTGGCTTCTTGAGGAGAGGGCTTCATGACAAAAACCGTTTTTAATTGCTTAAGACGATCAGTTATGTAATGACCATAAGTATTCCAAATACCGGCTAAACCATTTGGAAAAAACATAACAACGGCTATGAATAATCCGCCCATTAAGAAAAGCCAAAGCTGCGGGAACGTTTCAGAGAAAGCGGTTTTACCAAAATTGATAAGGAGAGCACCATAAATTGCACCAATTAATGACATTCTTCCTCCAACCGCACAGAAAATAACCATTTCTATGGAGGGGACAATGCCTACAAAAGAGGGAGACATAAAGCCGACCTGCAATGTAAACAGTGCGCCGCCTATAGCAGAAAATATCGATGCCACACAGAAGATAAAAATTTTGAAGTGGGAAACGTCGTAACCCGAAAAACGAACGCGATCTTCTTTATCGCGCATTGCAAGTAATAAGCTGCCGAATTTGCTTGTTAAAATAAGCCTGCCGACTATGACAATACTGAGTAGTAACAGGCAGCAGATATAGTAGAAAATAACTTTTGCATTATCTGTTGTGATGTCCCAGCCATGCAATGTTCGCAAATCAGTGATGCCATTAATGCCACCAATATAACCCTGCTGGCCAACGATCAAGACGGTTAAAATGACTGCTATAACCTGCGTGATAATGGCAAAGTAAACTCCACCTACACGACGTTTAAACATAGCAGCACCAATAATGTACGCAAATATTGCTGGTACTATGATTACAGCAAGAAGTGTGAAGGTGAAACTTTCAAAAGGAACCCAAAACCAAGGTAATTCAGTGAGCTGATTCCAATCCATAAAATCAGGAATGCCAGGCGTAGATTGAATGGCTGTATTTTCAGGGGAGGATGCCTCAAGCTTTAAAAACATTGCCATGGCATAGCCGCCTAGACCAAAAAAGACACCTTGCCCTAAACTCAGAATTCCGCCATAGCCCCATAAAAGAACCAAACTTACTGCGGGGAATGCATAGGTGAGATATTTTCCTACAAGATTGAGCCTGAAAATATCCAAAAAGAGAGGAAAAGCAACGAGTATAACGACGGCTAAAATAATAAAGCCCGTTAAGCCGCTTTTACCACCCATAACTTTTTCATAAAAATAATTCATACCTAACCCCGAAAAAGATAAATAACACTAAAAAAATAAATCATTAAAAAGATGTAAGTTAAGTCAATTTAACGACGTACTTTACTTGCGAAGAGGCCTTCAGGCTTAAACATTAAGATGATAATTAGCGCTAATAATGTGTAGACTTTTGCCATTGAACCGCTGATGAAAAATTCTAAAATAGATTGCGCCTGAGCAATTGAAAATGCCGAAGCAATTGTCCCAAATAAACTAGCAGCACCACCAAAAACAACTACCATAAATGTATCAACAATGTAGAGTGAACCGGTCGTTGGGCCTGTTGATGCAATTGTGGTGAATGCTGCGCCTGCAATACCGGCAATACCACAACCCAGAGCAAAGGTATATCGATCAACCTTTTGAGTATTAATACCCACTGCACCGCTCATGACACGGTTTTGTGTTGTGGCGCGTACTTTTAGACCCCAGCTAGATTTAAACAATAAATAAAAGACTACGAGGGTAACGATGATCGTTAATCCCAATACAAACATACCGTTAATAGGGATATCGATCATTTCGGTTGGTTGGTATGAACCTAGGAGCCAATCGGGTAGTGTCGGGCTAACTTCTCTTGCCCCAAAGAATGAGCGAAATGACTGCTGCATGATGAGGCTTAAACCCCATGTAGCTAGCAATGTATCAAGAGGGCGTTTGTAAAGATGCCTGATTAGAGAGAATTCTGCTAAATACCCCAGTAAGCCTGCAAACAAAAAAGACACTGCTATAGCAATGAAAAAATAAATAGGCATTAGGCTAGGTAAATAGTTTTCAGTTATGGTCGAAATGAAGTAAGTGGTATAAGCACCTACTGCCATGAACTCTCCATGAGCCATGTTGATAACACCCATTTGCCCAAAGATAATGGCTAAACCCAGCGCCATTAGTAATAAAACACTAAATAAACTAATGCCTGCAAAGCCTTGCATAGCAAAAATTGCACCTAGCTCACTATAGGTATAACCACCCATTTCTATACCCTCAAAAATTATTTTTAGCTAATACTGTTTTAACGATTATTTGTTAATTGCTGTACTTGATAATATGCGAGCTTCCATGCCCGCTAAATATTGTTTATTGCTAAATTATTGGTAACCTTTAGGGAAAGGATCGGGTTCTATTAGCTCTGATGTATACACAACTGTTGCTTGACCATCTTTATTCCAGCGCCCTACTCGTGCTTTACTCCATAAATGATGATTGGGGTGGAGTTTGACGTAGCCTTCTGGAGCAGTTGTTAATTCGATATCGCCTTTTTCTGAAGCCGCAACCACTTTGTCGATGTCAAATGACCCTGCTTTTTCAACGGCTGCTTTCCATAACCATGGTCCGAGATAAGCTGCTTGTGTTACATCTCCAATTACACTGTCTTCGCCCCACATTTCTTTGAATGCTTTAACAAAGGCTTTGTTGTTGGGGTTATCTTGGCTCTGAAAGTATTTCATGATGGAGTAAAACCCTTCTAGATTTTCTCCGCCAATACCCAGTACTTCATCTTCGGTCACTGAAATAGTTAGCAGGGTTTGTTTTTTTGAGGTGATGCCTGCAGCTTTTAACTGTTTAAACCATGCAACATTACTTCCGCCTACCACTGCTGCATAAATGACATCAGGTTTTTTGAGTCGGATTTTATTAATAACCGATCCAAATTGTGTATTGCCTAATGGCTTATACTCTTCGCCGACGACTTTTCCACCTAGCACGTTTTCTATATGCTTACGTGCAATCTTCATTGATGTTCTAGGCCAAATATAATCTGATCCTATTAAATAGAATGTTTTCGCTTTTTTCTCTTTAGCTACCCAATTTAGGCCATCAATTATCTGTTGTGTTGCTTCTTGTCCTGTATAGATGACATTTTTAGATTGCTCCAATCCTTCATAAAAGGTTGGATAATATAAAAGACCATTTTCTTTTTCAAAAACAGGTAAAGCCGCTTTTCTTGAAGCCGATGTCCAGCAACCAAATACAGCAGCTACCTTATCTTTTACAAGTAATTTTCGTGATTTTTCGGCAAATGTTGGCCAATCGCTCGCACCATCTTCCTGAATGATTTTAATTTTTCTTCCTAAAATACCACCCATTTCATTGATTTGTTTTATCGCTAATTTTTCGGCTTCTTGGGCACCGGTTTCACTGATTGCCATGGTGCCAGTCAGTGAGTGAAGAATACCAACCGTTACTGTATCATCCGTTACAGCTAAACCAGTTGTGTTTACCTCTGCGGTTACTTGTGATGAGGCCATTGTGAATAAGCCTAATACTACTGCACAGGCTGCATTCTTCATGAATGTACGCTTGCTAGCATGCTGTTTTAACTTCATATCACACCTCTTTAATCTCATGTCGTGCCCCTTTAATGTCATGTAGGATTTCTGACTAATCATTGAAATACCCCCGTTGAATAATGCTTCTTTTGATGCCTTCACATTATTTCTAATGCCGCTTTAGATAACCATGCGTCAATTGCATTACCCCACTACGTCATTTGACGTAGTGGGGTAATGACGAGTTGGCATCATTATCGCTTTGGCATCAGTATCTATCTGCTGTCGCGAAAAATGGGGTTTGTGATAGAGCATCGAGTTAGTCAATCCAGAACAGAGATGTTTGTTGCACTTCCTTTTTTATTCGTCATTCAAGATGTACAGACTCATGCGCATGCGCATAAGGTATTCGAAATAAGCTAGAAGTCTTTGTATGAATCCAAAACAATCTGTATTTAGAGTAAGGAGGCAATATAACCAGTGGGTGAATAATCAGACATTAGAGGATTTTTCCCTTCGATTTACTGCCAAGCGTGCTCGCCATTTTTCTTTTTCGCAAATTGCAAATACAGCTTTGGGCACGATATCGTTTTTGGCATTGGAAGCTATCGGCGCTGCATTAACGCTCAATTATGGTTTTTTAAATTCAGTTTGGGCTATTTCTATTGTTA
This sequence comes from uncultured Pseudomonadales bacterium, assembly GCA_938048505.1. GTDB lineage: Bacteria > Pseudomonadota > Gammaproteobacteria > Pseudomonadales > Cellvibrionaceae > Marinagarivorans. Next base: position 14,238 of record CALIUX010000248.1, on the reverse strand, counting down.
GTGTGATTATTTTTTTGATTGCGATCCCTATTTGTTTTCATGCAGCTAAATCGGGGTTAGATATTGATCTTTTAACAAGAGGTGCTGGCTTTGGTTATATCGGATCGACGATTACATCACTGATTTATGCCTCTTTTACCTTTATTTTTTTTGCTCTTGAAACAGCTATTATGGCAATTGCTTTGGAGTGGGCAATTGGCCTTCCATTGTTTGCGGGCTATGTGATTTGCGCATTAGTGGTGATCCCATTAGTGACACATGGCATTACATTTATCAGCAAGTTTCAGCGATCGACTCAAGGTATTTGGGTCTTTTTGCAGCTTACACCCTTAGCGATTATTTTTTTTAGTGCACCATACGCTTTAGGTGATTGGTTTTCTTATCAAGGCTCCCAGTCAATTGAGAGCCCAGCTTCTATTAACTGGCATCAGATCGGAGCTGCTTGCGCAGTTATTTTTGCCTTGGTGGCACAGATCGGTGAGCAAGTTGATTATCTTCGTTTTATGCCTAAAAAAGATAAGCAAAACTGCATAAGGTGGTGGATAACACTGCTTAGCGCTGGCCCGGGTTGGGTCATTATTGGAGCGTTTAAGATGCTTATTGGCGGCTTACTAGCAACTTTTGCGATTAATAAAGGATTTTCCTTTTCAGATGCTGCTGATCCTACAAAAATGTATGCCAATGTTTTTGATCAAGTCATTCCTATTTCGTCACTTTCCATTTTCATCGCAGTTGTCTTTGTTATTCTTTCTCAGCTAAAAATTAACGTCACCAATGCTTATGCAGGATCTATTGCATGGTCTAATTTTTTTGCAAGACTAACTCATAATCATCCTGGGCGTGTGGTATGGCTTGTATTTAATGTTTCCATTGCATTAGTTTTGATGGAATTAGGTATTTATCAGGCATTTGAGCATATTCTAAGCGGTTATGGGTTGCTCGCGATAGCATGGTTAGGAGCGGTTGTCGGTGATCTTGGCATTAGCAAACCGTTAAAGATTAGCCCGCAGCGCATAGAGTTTATTCGCGCCCATTTATTTGCTATCAATCCTGTTGGCGTTGGATCAATGGGGATCGCAGTTATTGTTGGCTTGTTTTGTTATATGGGTTTTTGGGGCGAGTATCTAAGCAGCTTCGCACATTTTGTAACGCTTTTAGTAGCATTAATTGGCTCACCTATTTTGACTCTTTTAACTCGATCAAAATTTTTTATTGCTCGGCCTAATAATATTATTGAAACATCATCTCAATATTTGAAATGTTGTATTTGCGAAAATAAATTTGAACAAGAAGATATGGCTTTATGCCCGGCATATGAAGGCAGTATTTGCTCTTTATGCTGCTCGCTTGATGCGCGTTGTGATGATGTGTGTAAGCCTGATACTTATACAATGTTAAATCTTGTTGAAAAAATGAGGCATTATCTTCCTTTCCCTTTGAAAGATTTTTTGAATATACGCCTCCTTCATTTTTTAGGCTTGATGTTTTTTTCCATGATTATTAGTGGGTCATTATTGGCTGTTGTTTATATAAATGCTATTCAACAATCTCCGGATATTGATGAAAATCAAACTCTCAAGACAATAATGGTGCAAATTTTCTTTGTTTTACAAATTGCGTTAGGTGTTGTCGCATGGCTTTTTGTGTTAACGAATAGTAGCAGACGTGTTGCAATTGAAGAAACACAGACGCAAACTCAAAGATTGATTGATGAGATTAAAGCCCATGATCAAACAGATCAACAGCTTCAGTTAGCAAAAGAGCAGGCTGAAGCGGCAAATAGCGCCAAAAGTCGATACCTAACAGGGTTAAGCCATGAGTTAAGAACACCATTAAATTCTATGCTTGGTTATGCTCAATTACTAATGCAAGATACATTGTTGTCAGCTGACCATAAACGACAAATATCTATTATTAAACGTAGTGGTGAATATCTTTCAGATCTGATTGAAGGATTATTAGATATCTCTAAAATTGAAGCTGGAAAATTAGATATTCATAAGAACAAAGTCGCTATTCGAGAATTGATTGAACAGTTGGGGGATATGTTTCGGCCACAAGCAATAAGTAAAGGTCTAGAGTTCGATATTCATTTTTTGAGTTCATTGCCTTCATATGTTACAACAGATGAAAAGCGATTACGTCAGATTTTAATAAACCTTCTTTCTAATGCGATAAAGTATACCCATAAAGGAAAAGTAGTCTTTGAAATAAAGTATCGTAATCAAGTTGCAGAGTTTTCAATTCATGACACAGGTATTGGAATTCCTTTATCAGAGCGTGATCGTATCTTTAGACCATTTGAACGTGTTAGAACACCGGATATTCCGCAGGTTAATGGTACGGGATTAGGGCTAACAATTACTCGCTTATTAGTTGATATTATGGGCGGTGAGATTCGGCTTGATAGCCAAGAAGGCGCTTTAGCCAAAACAGGATCAATATTTACGGTTTCTTTAATGATGGCCCCTGTTTTTGAGCCATTAGCTCGCGCAATTTCTACAAAAATAATTTCGGGTTATCATGGCGCTAGAAAAAATATTCTTATATTAGATGATGATCCTTCTCATAGGGAGTTGATGTTTGAAATATTAAATCCTTTGGGCTTTATTGTTTTTGAATCGCCTAATATTGCCTTTGCACAAGGGCATGTTTTTCTTGATTGTATCGATTTATTTATTCTTGATGTCAATCTTCCCGATGGTAATGGCTGGCATTTTGCAAATTCCTTGCGCGGTAAGCATTATAAAACGCCTATTGTTATGGTTTCTGCGGATGCAGAAGAAGGCTTAGGTGAAGGTCAAAAGCGACATGATGCTTATTTCATTAAACCTATTAAAATTCACGATCTGCTGGATTCCATCAAAGATCTTTTGAAAATAAGTTGGCAGTATCAAGATTCGAGAGAACCTCAAGAGAAACTTACACATTCTGCGCCACCATTTTATAGTAAAGAACCCGTAAACAATTCGCTAGTGTACCCGATAGAATCGCTTAGTTTTAGCCATAGAAAAATACTGGTCGAAAAGTTGATCCTGTTGGAAACTTTGCTTTCTAACGGACATGTCTCAGGGGTAAAGCGGATGCTAGAAGAACTATTGCAAGACCGCTATTTAGATAAGGAAGTGAAGGCTGTTTTTAGTCAGCATTATGATGTTATTAAAAGCCTTTTAGATGACTTTGATTTACATAACTTAAGCTTGATGTTGAGAGGGCTTGTCGATGAATGCAATGTCGAATGAAGAAACCGTATTGGTTGTTGATGATTCGCCAGAAACCTTGTCAATGATTAATGATACATTGGAGCGATCAGGGCTTACATGCCTTGTTTCGATTGACCCTCTTCAGGGGTTGAAGATCGCAAAAAAGATGTTGCCAGATTTGATCTTATTGGATGGTTTGATGCCAAATATGTCAGGGTTTGAGTTTTGTGAAATATGTAAAGCGAATATTGAACTTCAAGATATCCCCATTATTTTTATGACTGGTCTTAGTGATAGTGATGATATTGTCAAAGGCTTTGATGTGGGTGGAGTAGATTATGTGACTAAACCTATTGATACTTCTTCACTGATTTCACGAATACGTGCACACTTGTTGAATGCAAAACGGATTCGTAGTACACAGAGAGCTTTGGATCAATCAGGTCAACATGTTTTTTCGGTAAATCATCAAGGGTCATTGATATGGCAAACGCCTGATGTGCATCAGAGCTTGAGCCGTATATCAAAAGAGACTATTGCCAATACACAGAAAGACTGGGTTAAAAGCATATTTTGGCCTGCTATAGAAAAATGGATTCAATCAGGCCATGACAATCTGTCTGGTGACAACCTATCTTATGGCTTGCAGTTGCATTGTGATAACAATATTATTAAATTAGATGTATTGAATAATAATATCAGTTCCTCTGAATTTCTCATTCGTTTGCAAGAATGTAATCAGCAAAATGATTGTGCAATATTACGAGATGCATTCGGTTTATCAGTAAGAGAATCTGATGTATTGTTTTGGATTGCTCAAGGGAAGACCAATAGAGAAATGGGGTACATTTTAGGGATTAGCCCCAGAACGATTAACAAACACTTAGAGCAAGTGTTTAAAAAGCTAGAGGTTGATAACAGAACGAATGCTGCGGCTAAGGCGATCCCAGTACTGAATCATTCCTAAGTTAAAAAGTCTATTTTTACCCTTTGATTCTAAAGAATTTGGAAAAAACAATGCCGGCTAATGCACCAAATAAATGGCCTTCAAAGGATATATAAGACCGTGTTGGCAAGACGCCAAAAATCATCCCTCCCCAAACAAAAGCAACAAAGGCACCAATGGCAATGTTTTTAATGCTGCGTTGATACCACGCGTTAGCAATATTGAGAGCCCAGAGTCCAAAGATCCAACCGCTAGCGCCAATGTGAATGTTACTGCGACCAAATAACCAAACACCTAATCCGCCAGCACAGATAATAAATATGCTTGCTCTAAAAAAATAGCTTTTACCCTGTAGCATTGCAAAAAAAGCAAAGATACTAAAGCCAATTATATTACTGATTAGATGCATGATACTGCCATGCAGAAAAGGCGAAAAAATAACACCTCTTAAGCCTTCTATATGGCGAGGGTATATGCCCCAGCTATTAAAAGCTGAGTTAAACACTAAGGCATTGATGAAAAATATACCAATAAAAACGGCATTTAATATAATGATAATGCGGATGGATTGTGCCATAACAAACTCAGTTGAGCATAATGAAGGATTGATGGTTTTTAGGGTGTTTTTAATGTGATTTTTTGGTTAGCTTATTTGCCGATATATGATCCATTATGATACGTTGAATGGTCGGCCATAGCGTATCGGCGATAACTTTTTGTCCTTTGATATTTGGGTGAAGGCCGTCTTTCATCATGAGTGAAGCATCACCTGCAACGCCCTCTAATAAAAAAGGTATGTACTCTGTGCCGTACTGTTTTGAAAGTACCTTATATTGTTCGAAAAAAGGTTGGGTATAACGCTTGCCCATATTGGGAGGTAAATGCATACCCAGTAACACAACTTTTCCACCATGTTGTTGAATACGCCCAATCATCGTAGATAAATTGCGTGTAATATGTGCGATGGGCTTGCCTTGTAATCCATCGTTTGCTCCAAGCTCTAAAAAGACGATATCAGGTTTTTTTTGTAATAGTGAAGGTAAAACTTGCAGTCCGGCATCGGTAGTTGCGCCGCTGATCGAAGCATTAAAAAACTCTACGCGAGATAAGTCTGTATGGAGTTGTGTTCTGATCTTGGCAAGATCTACATCATTATGCGTGGTTGATTTTTGGGCTTTAGGTATTGGAGTGTGGCTGATAGCATGATTTAAACGCTGTTCAATAAGCGATACCCAACCCTGCTCTATCTTTAAGTTGTAGGCTGCACTGAGACTATCACCCAAAACGCCTATTTTAAGCACTGTTGTTGCATGATTGTTGTTTGTTTTTTCTTGGGTGTGTAACGTACCTTGGGCAGCAGACTTAAATGATATGCCCATAAGGACGACGAATAGGCTGAGTGATAGTCTTTGTAAAAAGATAAATGCCTTTGCTTTTGACCTGATTAATGCATGATGTTTTTTTGAGTTGAACTCAGTATCAAAAAAAAGTTCTAGAGACGTTAGAGTTGTTTGCAATCGATACATTTTCTTCTCACTTTCTGCTGTTTAATTTCTGTTCACATTCGTATCGAATGCAGCGAGCGCCCAATAAACACACCTTGGTAAACAAGATTTAAATTAGCGCGCGAACCCAGCATGATCTATTCCCAGCGTAACCTATTGATGTGGCCGAGCTCAAAATAGGTTGCAGTCAAACCCTAAGCTCGTAAAGCTTAAAGAAAGAGAATCCAATGCTAGATGTTATTGACCTTATTCACAGTTTACCCGCTATGTCAGATGATAACGCGTCGCAAGGCGGTAACCCACTGCTAAATGGCATTAATTGCCATATCAAAAAAGGACAATCGGTTGCTATTGTTGGCGCATCGGGTTCGGGTAAAACCACATTGCTGGGGTTTTTAGCCGGTTTAGATACCCCTAAACAAGGAAAAGTTCTTATTGACGATATCAACATTGCTGCCCTTGATGAGGAGGGGCGTGCTGCGGTACGTGCGCAATATGTGGCATTTGTCTTTCAAAGTTTTCAGTTAATTGATGGTTTAACGGCACTTCAAAATGTTTGCCTGCCGCTTGAAGTAAAAGATGAAAGCGCGCCACAAAAAAAGGCGAAGAAATGGTTAGAGCGAGTGGGCTTGGGGCATCGAATACACCATAACCCCAAAACATTATCAGGTGGTGAGCAACAACGCGTGGCGTTGGCAAGAGCTTTTGCTTGTGCGTCCCCCATTTTATTTGCCGATGAACCAACAGGCAGCTTAGATACGCAGACGGGTGAGCAAATTGCTGATTTGCTTTTTCAATTAGCCAGTGAGCAACAGCAGACCCTCATTTTAGTCACCCATGATTTAAAGCTTGCTAAGCGTTGTGAGCGCATACTAACGTTAAAAAACGGAGTGCTCAGTGAAACATATTAAACTGGCGAACCGTTTACTTTGGCGCGGAGCAGGTGGCCGCAGTGCAGCTATGTTGTTATTTGCACTGATCATGTCGGTTGGTGTAGTGGCTTGCTTAACTCTCACTACTGATCGTTTAAAGCAGCTGGTGTATTCTCAGGCTAGTCACTTATTAGCCGGTGATGCATTAATCGAAGGCGCAGTTCCCATCCCTTCAGAATGGCAGGGTCAAGCTCAGTCACAGGGTTTATTGATTGCGAACAGTTTGGCTTTTCGTGCCATGTTATTTTCTCAAGAAGAAGCTTCTCAGTTGGGTGCTGTCAGGGCCGTAGATGAGGGTTTTCCGTTAAAGGGGCAGTTCTTAGTTGCTTCAAAACCCTTTGGAGAACCTGTTGAAGAGGCAAAAGGGCCTGCTTTGGGCGAGGTATGGCTGACTTCACGGCTTTTTGGTGCACTAGGGGTTTCAGTAGGCGATAAGATTGCTGTGGGCGATGGTGAATTTCGTATTACTAAAGCGCTTATTCAAGAACCCGATAACCCCCAAAGTGTCATGGGCTTTGCCCCAAGGGTATTAATGCATTACGGCGATGTTGATAGCACTCGCGCGATTGCACCGGGTAGTCGAGTGCAATATAGCATGATGTTGGTGGGTGAAAAGGATGCGCTGATTCGCTACAAAGATTCGATTGCTCTAGCAAAGCATAATCATTTGCGCTGGAATGCAGCAGGTAGCGGCAGTGGCCCAGAAGCTGATGCTTTTAAGCGTATTAATGGTTATGTTCTGATGGTAGCAAGCTTAGCATTATTATTAGGAGCCGTCGCAATAGGTCTTGCCGCTAACGAATTTGCTCGTAATCAAAATAACCAAGTCGCCTTGTTGAAAACGTTAGGCTTAGGACCGCGTGCAGTGCTATTGGTTTTTGTTTGGCAATTACTCATATTGGCGCTCTTGGGTTGTGCAGTAGGCCTCTTTGCGGGCTGGGCTTTTCATCAAGGCTTGCTGGCTGTATTGTCAAATTTAATACAGCAAACACTACCTTCCCCAGCTTGGGGTGCTTGGACTACGCCTATTATTAGCGGCGTGACAGTACTCTTTGCTTTTGCTGGCCCCCATTTTTGGTGGCTTCGCAAAGCATCACCTATGACGGTGCTGCGCACGCAGCACGCAATGGCTTTGCCTTACCAATACTATTTGCTGGGTATTGGGGTGATGATCTCCCTCGTCATGCTGCTATCGGGCATGATTTTATTGCCTCTGTTGGCTTTTTTAGGGTTGTTTGCGGCTTTTTACCTTGTGCGTTTAATCGTGGTGCTGAGCTTCAAGCCTTTAGGCGCTTTGCATGATTATTCTAAGGGAGCATGGCGTTTAGGATTGGGACAGTGGTTGCGATACCGTTATCAAAATGCAACGCAAGCGACAGTGTTTGGTCTGATTTTTATGGTGCTATTTTCTGTTTACACTGCACGCACGCAATTATTAGCTGCATGGCAGCAGCAAGTACCTGAAGGCGCGCCAAATCATTTTATATTTAATATTTTTGATCATCAGAAAGCTGATATTGAAAATATGATTGCTGGGCATTCGGATAATGTATCGCCTTATTATGCTATGACACGTGGACGTATTGTTGCAATTAATAACCTGCCTTGGGAAGAACATTTGCAGTCTCTCGAAAATCGCGGGAATATCAACTATGAGAGAGAGCTGAATCTAACATGGTCTGATACTCTGCAGTCTGACAATACGTTAAAAGAAGGAGAGTGGTGGCCTCCATCGCCTGTTATTGATTCTGCAATGGATTCTAACGTGACCGCCTCTGAATCCCCTTTGTTGATATCCGTTGAATATGAATATGCCAATGGCGCGGGCATGCAGTTAGGCGATAACGTTGTGGTGAGTTTGGCTGGCCAAGAAGTGACGGCAGAGATTGCTAACATTCGCATGTTAAGTTGGCAAAGTATGCGACCTAATTTCTTTATCATTTTTAATCGTATACCATCACCGTTTGTCGCGAATAGCTGGATTACTAGTTTTTATTTGCCACCAGATAAAAAAAATATCGTCAATGCACTGTCACAGCGTTTTCCTTCTGTAACGCTAATTGAAGTTGATCAAGCATTACTTTCACTTAAAAAATTAATACAGCAGTTAGGCTTGGCTGTTGAGTATCTATTATTACTGATTGTTTTTTCTGCCATTGCTGTTTTGTTAGCAAGTATTTCGATCACCTTGCCTGTACGCTTAAGAGCTGCTGTTTTAATGCGAACCTTTGGCGCGTCTCGCCAATTAATCATGCACTCCCTTTGGATTGAATTTATTGTTTTAGGTATTGTAGCAGGCATCGTTGCAAGCCTCGGGACGGAGCTGCTTATGCGATTTTGGCTAGTTAAAACATTAGAAATCGATGCATTAGGTTTTTTGAGCATATGGTACTGGGGAATACCGCTTTCTGTCGTGGTGTTAGCTGCTACCGGTGTCTTTTCTGGGCGTAGTATTTTAGTTGTACCACCTACTCACTCGCTCAAGCGCACAATGTAATAGCCAATAGAATGTGTAATCGAATAGTTAGTGGAGTTGTCAATATAATTGCGCAGCACGTTGAAGTATCTTATTTTTGCATTTTTTCATTTTGCATTTAGTCTACACAATAGATGGTGTTCAATGATAATGCTATGATCTGACCAGATAGGATTATGCAGTACGACTGATCGAGTACCTTTAGGCGGCCCAAAGTTGAGTGACTTAAAAGGGCTGCCTCTGTTTATCCTTTTATTTATTATGTATTGACTTAATTTAAAGTGGTTATTTTTGGGGTTTTTTGGAGCAGGTATGAACATTAAAAATATAATAATTAAATGTGGGATTTTGGCATGTGCCAGTGCTTTTTTTGTAGGGTGTTCTAGCTCATTACCAACAAAATCATCACAAAACCCTGAGCAAAATCATGGTTTTACTGACCATCAAGCTTCTGCCAAAGAGTGGTGGAATATTCCGTACCCTACACGCTTTGACACCGCTATCTTGCAGCCGCAAGATCGTTTGTCGGTAAAGGGTAATGTTGTAATAGATGAAAGTGGCAACACTTTTACCTTGCGAGGAATGAACATTGCGGACCCATCAAAGTTAGCTTATGACAAGCGTTGGAATAAGGGCATTTTTGTCGAGGCCAAACGCTGGGGTGCGAATACAGTTCGCTACCCTATACACCCTTTGTCTTGGCGTACAGAGGGGAAAGATTGGCACTTAGCCCGTTTAGATGAAGCGGTTAAGTGGGCCAATGAACTAGGACTATATTTAATTATCGATTGGCATTCTATTGGTAACTTACATGCAGGTATGTACCAGCATCCCATGTATGAGACCAATATGATTGAGACATCTAATTTCTGGAAGACGATTGCATTCCGCTATAAAAATGTTCCGACTATAGCTGTTTATGAATTATTCAATGAGCCCACCTACGATTACATTGGTAACGGTGTCAATTCACTCGGTCCTGTTACATGGCAGGAATGGCGAGCGCTTTTAGAGTCTTTGGTCGATATTGTTTATGCCTACGATGAAAAGACTATTCCACTTGTTGCCGGTTTTAATTGGGCATATGGCTTAGAGCAGGCTGCTGCACAGCCAATCCGCAGAAAAGGTATTGCGTATGCTGTTCACCCATATCCGCAGAAAGGGCGCTCTAATAAAGATGCAGCTATTTCTGTGCAACAATTTAAGCAGCAGTGGGAAAAACAGTGGGGTTTTGCTGCAAAAAAATACCCATTGATGGCAACCGAAATAGGTTATACCAAAGCAGACGGTAAAGGCGCACATGTGCCCGTTATTCATAATGGGAATACCTATGGCCCTGCAATTATTGAATTTATGAAAGAGCGCAATATTTCTTGGACGGCTTGGGTATTTGACCCGGATTGGGCGCCTACAATGATTAAAGATTGGGATTATACGCCGACAGAGCAGGGCGCCTTTTTCAAAAAAGCGCTGCTAGAAGCTGCTCAATAAAGCTTAGATATTGTTATTTTTTTAGAATAAAATATATATTAAATAAAAGCGATATAAAGTAAAAAGCCAGACTATCAAAATAGGCTGGCTTTTTTTATGCTATTTTATTGGTAATTTTTTATACTACTTTTTTATGTTAAACCAATAACGCTTTTTAGCTTTCTGACTTTTATTTTGAGTTGTCATTACATTAAATACTAGCAGGCATACCCATGCAGCTAGCATAGTAAGTTGTTGTGCCAGGCCAATCAGAAAAGACACCTAGTACGCCTACGTCTTGCGCGAGTACATCTAATAACTTGAGTTGAACGCTATCGTTATTTGTCACATCTTTGATGGTTTGGTAATACCAGCCGCCGCCTGATGCTAATGGGCCTGAGCGTTCTAGTGTCCAGGTAATAATACCGAGCCCAGCGGCTTTGGCAGCTTTGGCGTAGAGAGACGGCACGATTTTGCCATCTTCAGTGGTCACGAGCATCCATGTAGGCGGTGCTAATATTTGTACGCCGTCGGCTACTAACTCTTCCATACTCGGTGACCATGTACTAGCATCGTCTACTTTAAAGGTAGGGTCGTCATAGCGGCCATCAAGATAAACGGCTTGTTTACCAAATTCGGCTTCATTTTGGATCCAGTATTTTACATCTTCCACGTTAAACGATTGTGCCCAGACCTGATCGGCCGATACACCTGCAGCCCGGTATTCATCGATCATCTTCTGTGCATAGTCTTGTTGGCTAAACCCATCAAATGGCATGGTTACGTTAGGCGCTTTTAATTCGGGTGTCATTTTAGCGTTGAGTTTTTTGAAGAGTGCAATACTTTCTGCATGGGTCAGCAAGGTTCCACGGCTCGCATACAAATCTGTGCGCCATGTTGCTGTGCCATTCATATACTCTTCGACAGTCGTTCCCATGGTATTAGCTGCATCCATTTTACCTTGCAGCGTTTTGAATTCAGCTAGGGTGATATCGCTTGTGCAGCATTGTGCTTGTGCTTCAGTGCCAGAAGCTGGATCAGCCGGTACAAAAGGAGTACTGCACTTACTGGCTAAGCCTGTTGCTAAAATATTGGTGGTAGTATGTAGATCACACTGAGAGTGTCGACAGACCAGCTCTTTATCTTGGGTAAAGGTGACATCGCATTCGAGTATGCCAGCGCCCATTCTGGCTGCGGCTTCGTAAGACTCTTTTGTATGCTCGGGGTACTGCATTGGTGCGCCACGGTGACCAATTGAAAAGTCGGTTGGATAAAAAGGCCCCTCTGCACACGCTTTGAGTGTGTTTTTTAGCTCACCTTCTTCTAAACCATCCACTAAAAAATAAGGCCTTGTACCCACTTGTACATCAGGTGCTGAACCCACCGGTACAGGTACAATCACAGGCTTTTCAACTTGCTCAATTCTTACTGTTTCATCATCACCATCACACGCATTCAGCGTGAAAAGGGCTAAACTGGTTAATATTGCTCGGCTAACTAATTTCATGAATACCTCATAGGTGAAAAAAGATCGTTAAAACGCATGCCTACTCTATGTGAGGTGTGTGACACTTTTTTATCGTTTAAATGAATAATTGACGTTACTTTTTGATGCAGATACTGCATTTTTACCTAGCTTGGTTGTCTAAACTTGTCACGCGGTAAATCTACTGGACGATTCATTAAACAATCTCAGGGGTAGGTGCTTCCCTACCGCATCTCATCGTTAATTCCTTTTACTGTTTGTCTCATCAGGTTCATTTATGCGCTCACCCAAAGAAGATATTGTTCGTATTGTCGGGGGCGGCCCCAAAAAAGTGCTTTATACATTGCAAACACTCGCGCGTATTGGCCTAAAAGACTCAGCAAAGGCTCTCAAGGCAAACAATACGTGTAAGGCGTGTGGCTTAGGTATGGGAGGGCAAAAAGGAGGTATGACCAATGAGCTGAATGAATTCCCTTCGGTCTGTAACAAAAGTATTCAGGCACAATCAACGGATATTCAGCCACCCATCCCGTCGGCGCTTTTTGAGCAACATTCTCTAGATGACTTTCGTGACTTGAGTGCACGTGAATTAGAACATTTAGGGCGATTGGACACGCCGTTATATAAAGCGCCTGGTAGCCAGCATTACTCTGCTGTTTCATGGGATAAAGCACTGGATCTTGCCGCAAAAACTTTCCAAGATATCTCACCTGAAAAAAGCTTTTTTTATGCCTCGGGTCGATCCTCTAACGAAGCGGCTTTTTTATTACAGCTATTAGCACGCGCTTATGGCACCAATAATGTGAACAATTGTTCGTATTATTGCCATCAGGCAACGGGTGTGGGCTTGCAAAATACGCTCGGAACGGGAACCTCTACGGTTTCATTAGACGATGTAGGTGAAAGTGATTGCATTGTGGTGATCGGCGCTAACCCGTCTTCAAACCATCCGCGTTTTATTCATCAGCTCATGCATTGTCGTGAGCGAGGTGGGCAGGTTATTGTGATTAACCCCGCTAAAGAGCCGGGTTTAGTGAAATTTGCCGTACCTAAAAGTGCTAAGTCGATGCTCAAAGGCGGAAGTGAGATTGCTTCTGAGTATATTCAACCCAAGATTGGCGGTGACCTCGCCTTACTGATGGGCATTGCGAAGGCTTGGCTTGAGTCGAATGAGATTCATGCTGCCTTTATTGCAGAACATACCCAAGGTTTTGATGAGCTGAAACAATCCTTGCGGGCGGTAGCCTGGTCTGAACTGTGTGAATCAAGCGGTATAGAACAAGAAGCCATAATACGCTTGGCGAACAAAATGGCAGCAGCACAAAAAATGATCATTGCCTGGGGGATGGGGATTACTCACCACCAACAGGGTGTAGATAATGTCGAGGCCATCGCTAACTTAGTGTTATTACGCGGTATGGTAGGTAAAAAGGGTGCTGGTTTATTGCCCTTAAGAGGGCATAGTAATGTTCAAGGTGTCGGCACTGTTGGTGTCAAACCTGAATTGGCCAAGCCTGTTTTAGATAAGTTAGAGCAAGTATTGGGTTTGTCACTGCCCCAAGAAAAAGGTTTGGATACACTGGCATGCTTACGTGCTGCCCATGCAGGAGAAATGGATGCGGCATTACTATTGGGTGGGAATTTGTATGCCGCAACGCCTAATAGCCGCTGGGCTGAAGAGGCGTTAAATGCGATTCGTTTTAAAATGTATCTCACGACAACGCTCAATGCAGGTCATTTTCATGGTGTGAGTGATGGCGAAGTACTTGTCTTACCGGTTTCTGCTAGGGATGAAGAATTACAACCGACGACGCAGGAATCGATGTTTAATTTTGTGCGCATGAGCGATGGTGGCATTGAGCGATTGCATCATGCCCGGCCAGAGTCAGCAGTATTTTCTGAGTTTGCAGCAAAATTATTGCCTGATAGCCCCATCGATTTTGCTGCGTTGCGTGATCATGATGCAATTCGTAAACTGATTGCGGAATGTATTCCCAATTTACAACCCTTAGAAAATATTTCTCAAACCAAAGAAGAATTTACGATTAATGGTAGAGTGCTTCACCGCCCAGTTTTTAATATGCCAGAGCAAAAAGCGCGCTTTGCGTGTACGGCATTATTTCAATCACGTTTGACAGAGCAATACCCATTTATGTTGGCGAGTATTCGCAGTGAAGGGCAATTTAATTCGATTATTTACGAAGAGAAAGATTCGTACCG
>CALIUX010000247.1 GCA_938048505.1 uncultured Pseudomonadales bacterium | reverse complement strand
TCATGCGCTGCAACCCACTGAATAACCCCTTTTGGCTTGATGCCATCTTCTGGGTTATTCCCAACGGTATTTTCTATAATGCGTGCATGAACGGCAATAATCTCGCCCGCATCATTTTTAATGGCCTCATCTGCCTCAATGACATACGCACTGCGCAGACGCACGCGCTTACCTAATACCAAACGCTTATATTTTTTATTAGCCTCTTCTCTGAAATCGTCCTGATCAATATAGACTTCGCGCCCAAAGGGTAATTCCCGAGCAGGCAAATCATCACGCTGAGGATGACCCGGCGCAGATAGAAGCTCTGTTTTATCTTCTGGGTAATTTGTCAGAATAACTTTCAACGGATTGATAACACACATCGCGCGTGGCGCATTTTTATCCAAATCATCGCGAATAGCGTGTTCAAGCATTGCCACATCCACCACACCATCGCTCTTGGTGACACCAATCATTTCGCAAAACTTACGGATCGCAGCGGCGGTGTAGCCTCGACGCCGATAACCTGCGATGGTTGACATGCGCGGATCATCCCACCCATCAACATGGCCCTCATCAACAAGCTGCTTGAGTTTACGCTTGCTAGTAACAGTGTAATTGAGATTCAGGCGCCCAAACTCATATTGACGAGGACGAGAAGGTGTTGACAAGTGATCTAAAAGCCAGTCATACAGTGGGCGATGGTCAGCAAATTCCAACGTACAAATAGAATGCGTAACACCCTCAATCGCATCTTCTTGGCCGTGGGCAAAGTCATAATTAGGGTAAATACACCACTTATCGCCTGTTTGATGGTGACTTTGCTTACGAATGCGATAAAGGATCGGGTCACGCAAGTTAATATTGCCACTGCTCATATCGATTTTAGCGCGTAAAACACAAGCGCCTTCATCAAAGTCACCCGCTTTCATTTTTTCAAAGAGTGCTAGATTTTCTTCGGGCGTTCGCTCACGATACGGCGAATTCTTACCCGCCTCTTTCAATGTGCCGCGATACTCTCTTGCTTCATCAGCAGACAAGTCACAAACATATGCATCACCCTTGCTTATAAGGTGAACAGCCCACTCATAAAGCGTATCAAAGTAGCTGGAGGCATAGCGTACTTCGCCCGCCCACTGAAAACCCAACCAGGTCACGTCTTCTTTGATGGCGTCAATGTAATGCTGGTCTTCTTTTGCGGGGTTTGTATCATCAAAACGCAGATTGCATTCGCCACCAAAGGCTTGTGCCAGAGTAAAATTTAAGCAAATCGACTTAGCATGGCCAATATGCAAATAACCATTAGGCTCTGGAGGGAAGCGGGTCACAACTTTTGTACACGCACCTGATTCGAGGTCAGACTGCACAATTTGCTGAAGGAAGTTTGAAGGTTTCGCGGTGTCTGTCATGTTTTTATCTAGACCAAATTTTAAAATTTATGGCGCTAACCGGATGATTCACTGAATTTTCAAGCCTTTCAGGGCTCATGTGGTTCCGGTTTTCGAGTAAAACGCGTATTATAGCGGCCCTTTTGACGTAAGCCAGCTATATGCACTTGCGGCCAAGCAGTATCTGAAGGCATATGGGCCTCGGAATAGTCACCATGCCGCACACAGGAGCGCACTATGATTACACTACATACTAACTACGGCGATATTGCAGTAGAGCTTGATTTTGAAAAAGCGCCCAAATCAGCAGCCAACTTCAAGCAATATGCGGAAGAAGGATTCTATAACGGCACTATTTTTCATCGCGTAATTAATAACTTCATGGTTCAAGGTGGCGGATTCACCGAAGACATGCAGCAAAAGGCAACCAAAGAACCGATCGAAAATGAAGCGGATAACGGCCTAAAAAACAATACCGGCACATTGGCAATGGCTCGCACCATGGACCCTCACAGTGCGACTGGTCAGTTTTTCATCAATGTTGCGGATAATGATTTTCTAAATCACTCAGGCAAAACATCACAAGGCTGGGGCTATGCCGTATTTGGCAAAGTCACAAACGGCATGGACGTTGTAGAAAAAATTAAAAATGTTAGCACTGGCAGCTTTGGACCTCATCAAGATGTTCCCAAAGAAGCTGTCGTCATTGAACGAGTAACTGTCGACTAGAATTATGGCCACGTACTTTATATCAGATCTCCATCTAAGCGAATCACGCCCAAACATCACCGCAGCGCTTGAGTCTTTCCTCGAGGAAACGGCAAGCGATGCACAAACGCTATACATTTTGGGTGACTTCTTTGACGCTTGGATAGGCGATGACGATAGCTCAGAATTTGCAGAAAAACTCAAAAACATTTTATCCAGCATTAAATCGCGCGGAATCAAAGTGTTTTTTATACGCGGTAATCGCGACTTTATGGTAGGTGAGGCACTGGCTAATGCTTGTGGCTTTACACTATTAGAAGACGAAACCGTTGTTGAACTTTATGGTAAACGTGTATTGCTAATGCATGGCGATACCCTGTGCACAGCCGACAAAGAGTATCAGCAATTTCGCAAAATGGTGCGCAACCCCAGCTGGCAGCAACAAGTATTGGCTCTACCCATTAATCAGCGCCGAGCAATGGCCGCAGACCTGCGCTCAAAAAGCTTATCAATGAATGCCATGAAACCAGAAGACATCATGGACGTTGATCAAATAGAAGTTGCAACCATTATGGATGAGTATCGCGTTAAAGTACTGATTCATGGCCATACCCATCGCCCTGCTCGCCATGACTTTGACGAAAAAGGCAAGCCCCACTCGCGCTGGGTACTAGGTGACTGGCATAGCAAAGCCCACTACATACGCGCGGACGAAGAAGGCATTGAGCTTTTACAACTCAAAACAGCCTAATCTTTAGCCCACCCAACACCAGCTACTACTTTTAATATTAATACGTTGAATCAATAGATTTAAATGAACATTAATTAGTAGCAGAGTTAAGTAGCAGCAAGCTCAAAATGCCCCACGCTTAAATGCTTGGGGCATTTTTTTGTTCGGCTCAACACACTTAACACACCCAACAAGAAACCAGCACGCGCGACTCTTTGGCATCTGAGACCAACCATCAAAGCCAATCAATAAAGACTGAATCCTCCGGCGTTTGCCATACAGGGTATTTCTTCATAACTGATGTGAAAAGCTCTGAGCATTTCACCTTATTCACCCAGTCAATCAAAGACAACCAAGATTGACCCTCAAACCATTGCGCATCAACACCCGCAAATTGCCTGACAAACGGGAATATCATCGCATCGAGCACGCCCAAGCCTTCACCAGATAGATAGCGGCCATTCCGCAACTGATCATCCAACATAAACAAAAAGCCTAGGCAGGCCTGCCTTGCCGCTTCCTCTGCGCCCTGAACACGGATATCCGCATATTTATAAGCATCCAGCGAGCGCTTAAACTCTTTATCCAGCACCCGAAGCCAGTCATGCGAAAACCACTCACTTGACCATGCGGGATCATTGATCTCATCACAAGCCCAAGCCGCTATATCCAGGCTCTCATCAATCACTTTGCCACTAGTCAGTTTCAAAACGGGGACCGTTCCTTTAGGGGACTCTCGCAACATTTCTGGAGGTTTATTTTTTAAACTCACCTCACGCAGCTCCACAGCAATACATGCTTTAGCCAAAGCTAATCTCGCACGCATTGCATAAGGGCAACGTCTAAAACTGTACAAAACGGGATAAGAGGCATTATTCAAAGCGGATCTCTCAAAATAAAAATAGAACAATATTGAATTAAAAAACGAGCAATCATTACTATACTGAAGAAGCCAAAGCAGCGCCAAGCAAGACAAAAAGCACAAGCTGTGGATAAAGTGTGTGCGAGCAGTTGATTAGAGGTGCATATATAGTGTCAAAATATTTTTCACATACTACATGTTGTGTTTTGCTAGGCATCTGTCTATATTTGCCAGTATCAAAAGCGTGAGCCAAATCTCTCCGAAAGGTCGCTCGCTCATGCTCAGAATTAGATATTGCAAACTTTATTGACTTCAGCAGGAAACACCTATGTTAAGTTGGGACGAATATGGCGATGACACCGCCTTGGAAACACCGCCAAAAACCACACCCAAGCAAGCGGATGCGCCAGCTTTAGCTGAACCAGCCAAAAGCGCTGAACCTGCTGAGAGTTCTCCTGCAGAAACGCCCGAAGCGGCTCGCTCCGAGCAGCCATCGGCGCCTGTTTCTGAAACCGTTAAAAAAGCGCAAGAGCGCATTGCTGCACTCGACCCCACCCCGGGCGAAGAAGAGCTTGAGCTCGGCGCAGAGCGCGTCCAAGTAGACGATAAGCGCATGATCAACTGCCGCGCCGATCTCAACCAACTTGTTCCCTTCAAGTACGAGTGGGCATGGCAAAAATACCTTGACGGCTGTGCCAACCACTGGATGCCGCAAGAAATCAATATGACGGCCGACGTTGCCACATGGAAAAGCGCCGACGGCTTAAGCGACGATGAGCGACGCATTATTATGCGCTCTCTAGGCTACTTCTCAACGGCCGACTCGCTTGTTGCAAACAACTTAGTACTGGCTATCTACCGCCATATTACCTGCCCAGAAGCAAGACAGTATCTACTACGCCAAGCTTTTGAAGAAGCGATTCATACGCACGCATACCAGTATTGCATTGAATCACTTGGCATGGATGAAGGTGAAGTCTTTAACATGTATCGCGAAGTGCCATCAGTTGCTAAAAAGGCTGCCTGGAGTATCGCTCATACAAGTGGCATTAGTGAGCCCACCTTCAAAACGGGCACTCTAGAAGCTGATCAAGAGCTATTACGCAACTTGATTGGTTTTTATGTGGTCACTGAAGGTATTTTCTTTTACTGCGGATTTACGCAAATACTCTCAATGGGCCGTCGTAACAAGATGACAGGTGTTGCTGAGCAATTTCAATATATTCTGCGTGATGAATCAATGCACCTTAACTTTGGTATTGATGTCATCAATCAGATTAAACTGGAAAACCCGCAGCTCTGGACTGATGCCTTTGCAGAAGAAATGACGCTTATGATTTTGGAAGGCACGGAGCTTGAGATCAACTATGCACGCGACACCATGCCACGAGGCGTGTTAGGCATGAATGCCAGCATCATGGAAGAATACTTGCACTTCATTGCTAACCGCAGACTCGCACAAATCGGATTAGCCGAAGCCTACCCCGGCGCGCAAAACCCCTTCCCGTGGATGAGCGAGATCATGGATTTGCGCAAAGAGAAAAACTTTTTTGAAACACGCGTTATCGAATACCAAACAGGTGGCGCATTAAGCTGGGACTAACCCCCCAGCTCATTACTCACCATCCATGGAGTATGTATTGCTGTCACGGCAGAATGAGCATTATCACTATTTTAATACGTGATTTTAATGCGTGCCATTGTGCCGTGATTTAAGCCTTCATCAAATCGACTTTTGATTTAACGTTATTCCTACTTTAATTAAAGGAAAGACCATGTCAGAACGCAAAGACTCGGCACGCAAACATCAGAAAAATACCAGCAAGACCGATCTCTCTCTAGACGACCGCAAGCTGAATACAGCAATTAGAGAGTCCAAAACGCCGAATCAATTCAATAGCATGGTAAACAAAGACGCTATCAGCGTTGGTACACAACAAAAGCCCGAAAAAATAGACGCAAATACAGTTATCAAACATCCAGCTTCAAGCGGTGTATCTCAAGCAGAAGCAGAAAAACCTGTACAACAGCTAACACTTGCTAGCGTAAAAATCCCCAACACGGTGCATTAATCAACGTCGTCGCGCCAAAACAGAACAAAAAAGCATAAAAACCAAAGTAAAACAAAGCAGATCGCCTATAATTCGAGCTATTAAGAATATCAATATAGGATTGATCATGTGATTCAAGCGCTCATTGTTGATGCAGATGCAAATCGCGCGAAAGACACCGAATTCTCCCTCCAGCAAGAAGGGTATGAGGCAAAAAGCTCTAGACCGGGTCATATTTGTTTATCTATATGTAGGCGTAATCCTCCAGCAATCGTACTTCTGGCCATAGATTTCTGGCAAGACGAAACGATTAACACGCTGATTGAGTTGAAGTCGTCTAGTCAAACAAAGAATATTCCCATCATCATACTATCGTCTTGCGATGACCCTAAGACACTGATCTATAGCTTAGACCTTGGTGCGCATCAGTGTGTTCAGCTTCCAATTGACTATTGCGTACTTTCGGCCCGGATACGTTCTGCTGTTGCATTGAGCAAGCAAATCCGCCAACTTGAAATATCCAATCAAGAATTATTGCAGCTGGCCTCAACCGATGCACTGACCCATGTCTATAACAGACGGCACTTTTTATCGCAAAGCAATACTGAGTTTGCGCGCGCCAAGCGGTATGGCAGAGAACTTTCAATTATCATGATCGATATTGATGAGTTCAAAGCAGTCAATGATCGCTATGGGCATGCCGCAGGTGATCTAGCGTTAATCAGTCTGGCCGAATGCTGCCG
>CALIUX010000246.1 GCA_938048505.1 uncultured Pseudomonadales bacterium | reverse complement strand
TGGGCTTGTGCAAACCACTCTTGTTGAACCGGCAGCCTTCCAGCGCGATTACTTAAGCATGGCGGGTATGACCTTGTTACTCTGCGTATTTATTGCCGTCGGTTATTGGATGAGTAAAGACAAGCAGAAAGCGGGAATTGGGTGGCCCATTGGTTTGCTCTTGTTAAGCCTGTATGCAGGGTATTACGTGCTATTGTTCCAAGCAACGACTTAAACACGGCTAGGACTTACATACATAGGGCTTAACAGTAACGTTAAGCCCTATGTATGTAAGTCCTATTATGTTAAGTGCAATATGTACGCTAAGGCCTACATGCTAAGACACATCTATTCAGCTTTATTGCATCAATAGCTCCCATAACTGCTCCCATAAACCATGACACAAACACTGCATCAACAATTTATTGAATCTGGTAAGCGCACATTGCAGATAGAAGCCGATGCTGTGAGCGCTCTTGGCAATACTTTAGATAAGGCCTTTGCCGAAGCCTGTGAAAGCTTGCTAAGTTGCAAAGGCCGAATAGCTGTAATTGGTGTAGGCAAATCAGGCCATATTGGTAAAAAAATCGCCGCCACCTTTGCCAGCACAGGCTCGCCCGCTTTTTTTGTACACCCCTCGGAAGCGAGCCATGGCGATTTGGGTATGATCACACGTGATGACTGCATCATTATGCTGTCTAATTCTGGCAACTCAGCAGAAGTTCTCGCTCTGCTGCCAGCGCTACGCCAACTGGGTACAAGTATTATTGCCATGGTAGGTCGCACGGACTCTACATTGGCACGCGATGCCGACATCACGTTAAGCACTAGCGTCATCAAAGAAGCCTGCCCACTTAATTTAGCACCCACGGCAAGCACGACCGCCAGCCTAGCAATGGGCGACGCCCTTGCCGTTGCCTTGCTAGAAGCCAGAAATTTTAGCCGCGAAGACTTTGCTCGATCACACCCAGGGGGCACACTTGGCCGCCGATTATTACTGAGGGTAGCCGATGTTATGCGCACTGGGGATGACATACCCTACGTCTCTGCCAATACCAGCCTCAATGATGCACTCGCCATGATGAGCTCAAAGAACTTGGGCATGACAACCGTTGTCGATACCAAACAGAAAGTATTGGGTATTTTTACCGATGGCGACCTCCGGCGCGCGTTAGATACTGGGCAAGATATTCACAAAGGTCCCATCGAAGCGCTCATGACGCGCAACCCCAGAACAGTTACAGGCGAAACATTAGCGATTCAAGCACTCGAAGCGATGGAATCTCAAAAAATCACCACACTTATTGTGGCCGATGCAGAACAAAGCCTGCAAGGCGTACTGCATTTACATGACTTACTCCGCTCAGGACTTGTTTAATGACACTCAATACATTCAACCATGATGCGCACAAACGCGCCCAAGCCATCAAAATGCTAGTGCTAGATGTAGACGGGGTACTCAGCGAGGGTGGCGTCACATTCACCAATAGCGGCGAAGAATCCAAAACGTTTAATACACTTGACGGCCAAGGCATTAAGCTTTTACAAAAATCAGGCATGACCGTTGCCGTTATCACCGGCCGAAAAAGCCAAATCGTTGCCAAGCGCTGCCAAGAACTAGGCATCTCATTAATTGCACAAGGTCGAGAAGATAAATTTGTCGCACTGCAAGAGCTGCTCGCAACACTCGACAACCCACCGGCATTAGATGAAATCGCTCATATGGGGGATGACTTGCCAGACCTACATGTCATGCGGCGAGTCGGTTTAGCACTTACCGTTGTGGGAGGTCACCATGAAGTACTCAGTCGAGCCCATTGGAGTAGCCGCAGGCCCGGTGGCCAAGGTGCCGTTAGAGAAGCCTGCGATGCACTGCTGAAAGCGCAAGGCCACTATGATGCTATCGTTGGGCATTTTACGGGTCACTGAATCAAGTAGTGCTCATCGAACAGTACTCATCAAACATGACCATTGAGCACTAACTATTGAGCGCTGGCTATACAATATGCTGAATAGCAGCAAAACGCACCCCAAGGCTGAACAGCTTCATATCATTTGAAAAGGCTTTACCGTTACACAGTTTTTATAGCGTCCTTTTTTATAAATAGAAATAGGTATGACATACTCTATTTTGGCTTACTCTATTGAGATGCATTTATCGTGAAAAATGGGTTTTATATAACACTGATTTGTGTCATTACAATTGGCATTGTCGTGCTGTGGGATACTCGCCCAGAGCTCCTTAACCCTCTGGCCAGTGATAAGCCAGAGTCGGTTGAGCGGTTTCCTTATGCAGTGCTACACGATGCACGCACAAGTCATTTTGATGAATCGGGAATGCTAAGCTACGTATTTGATGCGGTCACACTCAAGCATTTTCGCGCCGATGTGGGTCACAGTTCAGATGCAGACCATATGCTCATTACCGCACCTAAATTTATTTTATATGGTGACAAAAACCCTTGGCACCTCACAGCTAAGCAAGGCAAAGTTTCAGACAAAGGTAGTAAGCTAGAGCTTTGGGATGATGTTGTTGTGTGGCAAAAAAGCGATGAAAAATCACAATTAAAAGGCGCTCGAATTGAGCTCAAAACCGAAGAAATTGCAATATTCCCAGAGGAAAAGCGGCTTTTCACTGAGGCGCATGTCCATATCGCTTCCCCCACGGGAACACTCACAACCGACGGCTTGGAAGTTAATATGAAAACACAACGCATTAAGCTCTTAGCCAATGTCAGGGGGCAGCATGTACCCATCAGATAACCGTTATAAAACCGTATTACACCGCGCAGTTACTGTTTTACTCTGCTCGCTAACCCTACTACTGCCCCTTTCGCCAGTCTGGGCACTAGAAAGTGATCGCAACCAGCCTATTACCATCGATGCCGATACGGCTGAGCGAGATGAGTTAGCCGGTACTATTACCTATTCTGGCAATGTGCAAATGGCGCAAGGTTCGATGCGAATTGATGCCGATAAAATTATTATTTATAACAACAAAGACAAAGTGACTAAGATTATTGCACGCGGAAAACCGGCACAATATCAACAACAACCAAGTGAAGATGTCGGTAAAGTCATCGCCAAAGCGCATACTATTGAGTACCGCATCGACCAAGAAAGCTTACGCTTGATAAAAGAAGCTTCGTTGCAGCAAGAAGGCACCAGCCTATCGGGCACGCGTATCGAATACGATGTAAGAAAGTCTGTTGTCAAAGCCAGCGGCAATCAAAACCAGCAAGAGCGGGTGCGCATGGTCATTCCCCCCAAAGCCCTTAACACTAAACGCGATAATAACGCCTCTACAGATAACACCATCGAGAATACGCAGTAATGGCGACACTAGAAGCCCAAAACCTTGCCAAGAGCTACGGCAACCGTAAAATTGTGATGGACGTTTCCCTGCGGGTTGAAACCAATCAAATTGTCGGCTTGCTTGGCCCCAATGGCGCGGGGAAAACCACCTGCTTTTACATGGTCGCAGGCATTGTCAAAGCTGATCAAGGTCGCGTATTTATCAATGATGTTGATGTCAGCCGTAAGCCCATTCATGAACGCGCCAAGTTGGGCCTTGGGTACTTACCACAAGAAGCATCTGTTTTTCGTAAACTTACTGTCACTGAGAACATACTGGCGATCCTTGAAACACGCAAAGGTCTCACTCGTAAAGATCGCAACCAAAAGACTCAAGCACTACTAGAAGAGTTTAATATTACCCATATCAAAGACAGCTTAGGGATGGCTCTGTCTGGAGGTGAGCGGCGGCGCGTTGAAATTGCGCGTGCACTCGCGGCCGATCCGCAGTTTATTTTATTAGATGAGCCATTTGCGGGGGTTGACCCGATATCCGTTTCTGACATCAAAAGTATTGTCTCGCATTTACGAGACCGAGGAATCGGCGTATTAATTACTGACCATAATGTGCGCGAAACACTCGATATCTGCGAGCAAGCGTATATAGTGGGTGAAGGGCATATTATTGCCTCAGGGGCACCAGAAGATGTACTGAAAAACGATAAGGTTCAAGAAGTCTATCTGGGCAAAGATTTTAAGCTGTAACACTCAATCACGCGTAACAGTACAGGGCTTTGTGAATAAAACACGTTATTAGCCCAAATAGCTCATGCGATATAGCGGCAAAAAGTCACAAAAAGCGCCATACAACTCAGCGCAGTAAAGCTACCGCACATTCGTTTGGCCCAAAGCTTGCTTTAAAAGGCGATTGCAGTAAAGCTCAGGGATGACTACAATCACCTTAATGAAGCTGCTGATTTGATTGCAGCACAATTTGGTGGATTTCCCTTTGATGAAGCACTCTTTGCAACTCAAGCTCGGCGCACAGCTCACCATGACGCCTCAATTGCAGCAGGCCATTCGGCTACTGCAACTTTCTACTCTGGACCTGCAAAACGAAATCCAAGAAGCGCTCGAAAACAACCCAATGCTTGAAATCACTGAGGACTTGAGCAGCCTTCAAGCCGAAGCCAGTGACAGCAATACGCAATCCAAAGAGCCCCAGAGCACTGAAGACACGCCAACGGCGGCAGCAGAAACACAAGGCGAAAGCAGCTCAACGCCTGAATCCTCAGACAATACATCGGATACTCATGCTGATACACCCGAAGAGTGGTCCGAAAATATTCCAACCGACTTAGCAGTTGATACCAGCTGGGACGATATTTACCCCAATACCCCTTCAGGCTCCGGTTTAGCACAGCCCGAAAACGATGATCTCGATTATGGTTCGCGTAATGCCAGCACGGAAACGCTTCAAGACCATCTGCTTTGGCAGCTTAATTTAACACCGATGAGCGAAACAGATCATACTATTGCCACCGCCATCATCGATGCCGTAGAGCCTTCAGGGCGACTCAGCCAAACGCTCGACGATATCTACGAAGGTATGCAAAAGACCTATCCAGAGCTTGAAGAAGACGAAGTCGTTGCCGTCTTACACCGTGTACAACAATTTGACCCTGCCGGTGTGGCAAGCCGCAGCGTCAGTGAGTGCCTACTACTTCAGCTCAAGCAGCTACCCGATACCTTACCGGGCTTTGAAACCGCACAGACGATTATTAATCATTACCTACCCGTACTAGGTAGCCGCGACTTCAAGCAATTGATGCGCAAATTAAGAGTAAAAGAACCCGAACTGCAAGACGCTATTGCACTGATCCAAGGTCTTAACCCTCGCCCCGGGGATGCCTTAAGCGAAGATGACGTAGAGTACGTCGTACCGGATGTATTCGTCAGCAAGACACATGGTCGCTGGCAAGTGAGTCTCAACCCCGATATCGCCCCTAAATTACGCATCAATTCAGATTATGCTTCCTTGGTCAAACGTGCTGACAATAGCAGTGACAACACCTACCTTAAAGATAACCTACAAGAAGCGCGGTGGTTTTTAAAAAGCTTACAAAGCCGCAATGAAACTCTACTCAAAGTTGCTACCTGTATTGTTGAACGGCAACAAGGGTTCCTTGAACACGGGCCAGAAGCTATGAAGCCCATGGTCCTGCATGACGTAGCCGAGATGGTAGAAATGCATGAATCGACTATTTCGCGCGTGACGACCCAAAAGTACATGCATACACCGCGCGGCATTTTTGAATTGAAATACTTCTTTTCAAGCCATGTTGCAACAGAAGCTGGCGGCGAATGCTCATCTACGGCAATACGCGCTATCATTAAAAAGTTGATTGCTGCAGAAAACCCTCGCAAGCCACTAAGTGACTCAAAAATCACTAACTTATTGGCCGAGCAAGGCATTAAAGTTGCTAGACGTACTATTGCTAAATACCGAGAGTCTTTGCATATACCGCCATCTAATGAGCGCAAACAATTAGTCTAAAGCGTCTACTATTACTATGCTTTAGTATTGCCATGCTTTAGGAAATTAAGTTTTAAGAGATTAGGCTTTAAGACATTAAGCTTGAAGAGATTAGATTTTAAGAAATTAAGTTTTAGGAAGTTAAGCTTTGGAAAATTATGTTTTAAAAGTTATGCCTTAAGCGCCTACCTGGCCATAGGCTTACGCGGGGTATAAAGCTTATATACAACCCTCAGCCCTTAAACCCCTTGTTTTAATATGATCGCACCACAAGGCTATTGCCACTATGCCATTAGATAAAATGCTCTCGGCCAACCGTGTACAAAACCAAGTCAAGAGCACCAGCAAAAAGCGCATACTTGAAACGATGGCCAGCTTAATTGCCAGTAGCATACCCAGCTTTGATGCTGATGAGCTATTCCAACTATTTATTAATAGGGAGCGATTAGGCTCAACGGGTATCGGAGAAGGTATTGCCATACCCCACTGCCGCTGTGCTGATGCGCAAAAGCCGCTATGCGCTGTCATCACACTCGAAAGCCCGATTGATTTTGAAGCGGCAGACGATCAACCTGTCGATATTATTTTTGCGATGCTCGTGCCTGAAGATGCTGACAATGCACACCTCGAAAATCTAGCCGCTTTAGCCGAAGCACTACAAAAATCAGACTACACTCAAACATTACGCGCGGCTGACTCGAATCATTCACTCTTTGAAGCCGCTGTTGCTCCTTTTGCTATCGAGCAAGCCACACGCTCACATGCTTAAGAAAAAATAGGACACCCAAGTAAAAACACAAAGGCCGTGAAGAAAAAACATCATAAAAGCCTAGTATATTAATGCGATTGGGCGATATCACTGCCTTACCTGTGCTATTTTAATTAAGTCGTAACACAATAAAGATTCGTATTAGATTGTAATGTACTCACCCACATCACAATCTGATCAACCATTCTCAATAGGATACGAGCATGCAATTTGTTGTCGTCAGCGGGCGCTCTGGCTCAGGTAAATCTACCGCATTGCAATTACTGGAAGACTGCGGTTATACCTGCATTGATAACCTACCAATGAGTCTATTACCGGCGTTAATTCAACAGATGCATGCATCTGACGGCACTGGCACGCCCGACAACACGGATATGAAAGTAGCGGTAGG
The DNA here is from genome assembly GCA_938048505.1 of uncultured Pseudomonadales bacterium. Lineage (GTDB taxonomy): Bacteria > Pseudomonadota > Gammaproteobacteria > Pseudomonadales > Cellvibrionaceae > Marinagarivorans. The sequence continues at coordinate 4,377 of CALIUX010000246.1, read as the reverse complement.
GATTGATGCGCGCAATATCAACGGCGATTTGTCCCGCTACCCCAGCATCATCGAATCGTGCAAATTAGACCCTGAAAGCTTTACGACTGTTTTTCTTGATGCCAGCCACTCGGTCATTCTCAAACGCTTCAGTGAGACACGCCGCAAGCACCCCCTTTCAAATGATACCGTTGGCCTAAAACAAGCCATTGAGAAAGAAAAGAGCATCTTACAACCCGTTGCTTCACTGGCGGATATCACCCTAGATACCAGTACGCTTACCCTACATGAACTGCGCTCAATCATGCGGAAAAAGCTAGTGGGTGATCAACAACATAACGCGGCGCTTAGCTTTGAATCATTTGGTTTCAAGTATGGCATGCCAGTCGATGCCGACTTTGTGTTTGATGTACGCTGCCTTCCCAACCCTTTTTGGAAACCGGCTCTACGCAACCACACAGGACTTGAACCTTGTGTCCAGTCATTCCTCAAAGAACAACCAGAGGTCATGGCAATGGCAAGCGATATCAGCCATTATCTCGAAAAATGGCTGCCCGCCTTTCAGGCAAATAACCGCAGTTATTTAACTGTTGCCATTGGCTGTACGGGTGGCATGCATCGCTCTGTTTTTTTGGCTGAGCATTTATGTCAGTACTTCAAAGAACATCATAACAACGTCCAAGTTCGCCATCGCCAGCTCGCGGGGCAAGCGCAACCGATACCTAATCACACATCATGAATGAAAGAACAACAACTATTTGCAATAAACTGGGGCTGCATGCTCGCGCCGCAAGCAAACTAGCTAGCACTGCCAATCAATTTGGCAGTAAAATCAACATTGAATGCCGCGGCAAATCGATTGATGCCAAAAGTATTATGTCGCTAATGCTACTTGCCGCTTGCAAAGGTACAGAGGTCAAAGTATCAGCAGAGGGTAAAGACGAGGAGCTTGCACTGAATACCATCACGACTCTCATTGAAAACCGCTTTGATGAAGACGAATAGCGCTACGAGCAGCCCTGACAAAAGCACTGACAAGCACCCCTAAGCGCGCCGAACTGATAACAGCTGATTGCTCAGCATCCGGTGTGATGCACACAATGTAAAAAGCCAACTAGAGTGAACCCCTCTCAATATGCCAAATAGCAATAACTACCGGAGCGCCGAGACGCAATTTGGCCATATTCATACCCTCATACAGAATGGCTCTTTTAAGCAGGCTAAACACTCCCTGCATACCTTCACACCCGTTCAACTTGCTAACCTGATTGAATCATCGCCCCCTCCTATAAGGAGCATTATTTGGGGTTTAATCAGTAAAGAGCGGCGCACTGATCTTATTGAAGAGCTGCATGAGGATATTCAATCCTTTTACCTCGCTCAGATGGATACCGAGGACTTGGTTGAGCTTGCTGAGCAGCTTGAAACCGATGATGTTGCCGATATCCTGCAAAACCTACCTGACCCCGTCACGCTCGAAGTGCTGGATGCGATGCGAGATCAGGATCGCGAGCGAGTCGCAGCCGTACTAGACTTCCCTGACAATACCGCAGGTGGTCTAACCAATACGGATGCCATTAAAGTTAGACCTAAGTTCACACTCGATGTTGTGCTACGGTACCTGCGGCGCCATGACAGCTTGCCAGCTTCAACCGACAGCCTCATCGTCGTGAACAAAAAAAATATGTATCTGGGCCTACTCCCGCTCTCAACACTCCTGACAAAAGCTGGCAGCACCGTCGTGCGGGATGTCATGCGAACAGACGCTAACCCTATTCCAGCAGATTTACCCGATGCAGAAGTGGCCAAGCTATTTGAGCAAAACAACTGGGTTTCTGCCCCAGTAGTTGATGCAAAAGGCAAGCTGATTGGGCGCATTACCATTGATGATGTGGTCGATGTGATTCGTGAAACAGCCGACCACTCCTTCATGGGCGCTGCCGGTCTCGACGAAGAAGAAGATACGTTTGCTACCACGGCCAAAACCACACCACGCCGTGCATTATGGTTAGGAATCAATCTTATTACTGCACTATTGGCCTCTAGCGTGATTAACCTGTTTCAGGGCACCATCGATAAGGTTGTCGCACTGGCTGTGCTCATGCCCATCGTAGCGAGCATGGGTGGTGTTGCAGGCTCACAAACCCTAACTGTGATTATTAGGGGGATGGCGCTTGGGCATATCAGCCGTAGTAATCTCGGCTGGCTGGTTAGCCGCGAAGTCAAAGTGGGTGTACTCAATGGCGTACTCTGGGCGGCCATTATCGCTATCGTTGCAGGGCTTTGGTTTGATGACTGGATGATATCGGGCATTATTGCAGCAGCAATGGTCATCAATTCCATCACCGCAGCATTAGCAGGCGCCCTCTTACCAATGGCGCTCAAAAAGATGCGTATCGATCCTGCCCTAGCAGGCGGCGTCACACTGACGACTATTACTGATGTAGTTGGCTTTTTTGCCTTTTTAGGGCTTGCAACGTTTTTCTATACTTAGTGACAACCTAGCACGCCCACTAAAAACCCGCTCGGCTGACCATATAAAGGCATTCATGCCTTTATATGCACTCCCTTTAACAGTATTCTTTTTATACACATATCCAATCACGATACAAAGACTATGCAAGATTCCAACGAAGACAGCTTCGACGATGAAGAAATCGACTTGGTCAGTAAAACAGCGATCAAAAAAGAGTGCTTAGCACTACAAGACCTTGGTGAAGCCCTCACCGAACTCAAACCTGAGCAGCTCGCAACAATTCCTCTTGATGACACCTTGCTAACCGCTGTACAAGAAGCCAAAAATATTCGCAAGCATGGTGCCCGTAAGCGCCACATGCAATTTATTGGCAAGCTGATGCGCGCAGCTGACCATGAGGCGATAAGTGATGCTTATGAAGCTCTAGAGAGCGAACATCAAAATGATGCCAGACGACTCCACCAGATAGAAAGCTGGCGTGATCGTTTGCTTGATAACAATGACGCCAAAGCCATGAGCGATTTCTTTAAAGACTATATGCATGCAGACCGGCAACAAATACGTCAACTCGTCAAGAATGCCAGCAAAGAAAAAACACAAGGTAAAGCCCCTAGTAGCGCTCGCAAGCTCTTTAAGTTATTGCGCGATACACTCTCAGAAACCGATAATCACGAAACATCTTAAAAAAACAAAAAAAAGCTTGACGCGACAAAGGCTTATCCTTAATATGCGCGTCCTCGACAACGACAGCGCTAACAAGAGAGCAGTAGTTCTTTTTGATTAGCACTGAAATTTAGTCGGATTGCGCGCTCGTAGCTCAGCTGGATAGAGTACCTGGCTACGAACCAGGCGGTCGGAGGTTCGAATCCTCCCGAGCGCGCCATTATTCAAAAACCCCGTACAATGCTTGATTGTACGGGGTTTTTTATTGCCTATTTTTTACCATCTAACGCTTTTTATAATCTAAAAGTCCCCCACCCTAACAAGCTTACCCATAAGCCTTTTTAAAAAGCGCCTAACCTGAAAAAAATTAAGCCTTAGGCATACAGCAGCGCTTATATTTTTTACCGCTCCCGCAGGAACAAGGAGCATTTTTAAACGGCTGATACTCCGCTTCAATGGCTGCAAGGTCTTGAGCATAAAAGGTAGACAATGCATCATAAACCTTAGGGTGCTTGTCTTTAAGCATTTTAGGGCGCTCAAAAAAATATTCTGACGCAACAGCAAAAAATTCAACACGATTGGTTGCACCATAGTCTCGAATATTGCTCTTACCCTTAATAATCTCTTCTGTTTTTACTTTAACCAACTCAAACCAAGGCACCATAAAAGCATATTCTTTTAAGCGCTCAGGAAAGCCATCACAATCGCCATCAGCCATATCAATCAGATGGACAAATTCATGAATACCCACATTATGCTTGTCTTTATCATTCGAAAAGCCCGCATGTAAATCTGGCTGACTCAGTACAAGCTTACCGGCCATAACGCCTGTACCCACCATACCGGTTATGCGTGAATCGGGCTGATTAAACTCAAGGTTTTCATTAAAAGCCTGCGGCAACAAGTAAACTGCAACAAGGTTTAAATAATGCCATTTTGGGTAAGACCAGACGGGAATAATTGCACTCGCAGCAATCAACAAGCAATCTTCATTCGTCACCTCATGCTGACTGGACTCAATGCGTGTCGTTTGCAAAAACAGTAATGCACGATTTTCAAATTGCTTTTTATTTTCAGTATTCAAACGCCGATAAAAAGCCACCCTCTTTTCAAGAAAATGACTCCAATCAGGGTGCCACGAAATCTTTAATGATGACTTTGAAGTAAAGCCTAAAAAGGCCGCTATTTTTTCCCACATACAATGCAATCTCTATCAAAAAAACACTATAACCGACTAGCGTTAATGATGTGAATACCAT
>CALIUX010000245.1 GCA_938048505.1 uncultured Pseudomonadales bacterium | reverse complement strand
GGTATTCAGAGTTTTTTCCCTGAGTTGGAATTAGAGAGCGCGGCGATGGGCATTTTTGGGCAAACTCTAGGTGTAAAAGGCTTGGCGCCAAAAGAGAGTTATATCTTGCAGCCCGGAGAGCGTGTCGAAATTTACCGTCCTCTGGTATCTGACCCAAAAGAGGTACGCAAGCGTGTTGCAGCGCGCCAGAAAGCAGAAGCTGAGCAAGCCGCGGCTGATAAAGCGAGCTAGAGAAGGGTCGCCAATGTTAATTGAATAAGCAGCTGTTTTTGTGAAGCCACTTATCCATGCATATATGTTAAAACTGATTGGTAAAAACGTAAAAGATGTAACGCGGCTTTTTCGATTGCTGAAGTGGGTTCAAGATTGTTTAAACGGCTATTTTTAAATTTTTAATCTTAAGACACTAATTGCACTAGAAGTAAAAAGCTACATAGCCATCCTGCTACAGCCAATACTTGCCAAAAGCGTAAAGGATTACGTTGCAATATTGGCTGTGTCTCGGGTGCTTGCCAGTATGGGTTAGGGCGCTTTATATCTTGTAAAAATTCCGACAAAGATGAATAGCGTTGCTCAGGTTGAATATGCAGGGCCTTTTCGAGTGCTTTATCTAACCAGAATGGCACTAATGGATTGAATGCTGTAGCAGGCCGGTAGTTTAATTTTTGAAATGCTTTGAGGTGCATAGCTTTTTGATAGCCTGATCCATAGGGGTGTTTTTGTGTCAGCATTTCATACAGTATTACTGCAGTACTAAATAAGTCAGAGCGGCTACTGGTGCGCCCACCAAAGCGGTATTCCGGTGCGGAATAATCTAAAGTCCCTAAAATGCTGTCGCGCTCAACAGTAGAAGACATTTCACTGATCCCTGCTACCCAGCAAGACCCAAAGTCAATAATGACAGGCCCTTTAGGTGTGATGATAATATTGTCGGGTTTGATGTCTTGGTGCAGAGTGTCCTTTCGATGAAAGGCGCGAATGCCTTTAGTAATTTCTTCTGTGAGCTCTGTGGCATCAGTAATGTTGATGGGTGCACGCTCTTTGATGAGCTGTGTCAGGCTCTGACCTTCTAGATATTCCGTCAAATAATATAAAAAAGAGCGTTCTTGAGGGGGCTCAATGACCTTGACGACGCGACTATTTTGAATACGCCTGCCAATCCAGTTCTCCATCACAAAGCGTTCAATATAAGCAAGATCATCGTTATAGTTAACCGATGGCGTCTTCATGATGATCTCTCTATCATTTGCATCGGTTACGAGATACACCTGACTACGCTCAGACTCTTGCAGAATTCTTTTGACGGTTAAACCATCTATGATATTACCCACATTTAAAATGGGTGGGAAAGGCAGCTTTGATAAAACATTGACTGTATCGCTTTGTGAGCCAGCACCTTTTGATTCGATACGGCAAAGCTGGATGCTGAGATTATCTTCGCTACCGCTCTCAAGGGCTTGTTGTGTAATACTTTGACAAGCTTCTTCAAGGTTGGATGTGTTGGCATTGATCAGCGCAGTCAATTGTTCTTTTGGCAAAATATCATGTATGCCATCGGTTGTGAGAAGATAGTAATCACCCACTTCTATTTCGAAAGACTGCATGTCTATCTCTAATGCAGAATCGGCTCCTAACGCACGGCTTAAATACGTTGTCTTACGATCAATACGTTGAGAGTGATCACGTGTTAACTGCTCTAAGTAACCGTTGCGTAATCGATAGATACGGCTATCACCAACATGAAAGCCAAAACCTGTATCGCCTTTTAAAATGAGAGATGAGAAGGTCGTTAGCATGCCTTCTTGCCGCGGGCTGTTTAAGCCTAAGCTCCACAAATGTCGGTTAAGTGACTGTATGACCTGTGTTGCCGACTCACCTGTTCGCCAGGTGTCTGGCGTAGCATAGTAATCACTTAAAAAACCTGTAATGGCTAATTGACTGGCCTGCTTGGCCGATTGTGATGTACTGACACCATCTGCAATGGCAATGGCAATTCCCTTGTTTGCCAAAGTATTGCTATCAGAATCTGGGATGCGCGCCCCAATGGTATCTTGGTTCTCACGCTTAGTACCGGCCAGTGATATTTGAGCAAAGGCAATATTGAGCGATGATTGAATGTGATCCATAGTTCAAGCCGGTATTGAAGTGTGAAGTGCGTCTGTTATCAGCAGTTGTATTGGTATATCTCAAAAATAGAAAAGGCAGCCCCTAGGCTGCCTTTTCTATTTTTATCAAGAGTTTACGACTTATAGTGGCTGCCGTATGTACACCTCTTTTTTACTGCGGTACATCCGGTTGTGACATCAAATAAACGCTTAATGTCTACGCCATAAAAAGGTAAGCCGTAAAAGCACATCTTAAGTGAGATCGATTTTGGCAACGGTGCCGTCTTCGTTCACTTCCGTCATATGGCCTTCTGGTTCTTCTAAGAATTGCACAATACCAAATACAATCAGAGCAGAGGCGCCAATAATCATAAAGAAAGTTGAGGCATCAACAAAGCTATAGATCGTCAGGAATGTTACTGCACCGACATTACCATAAGCACCCGCCATACCTGCGATTTGACCCGTCATACGTCTTTTAACCAGTGGCACGATAGCAAATACAGCACCTTCACCTGCCTGTACAAAGAACGAGCAGAACATAACAGCAAGTACAGCAAGTGGTACTGGCCAGCTGCCAGTTACTTGCGATAAGGCAAAGTAACCAATACTCAAACCAATAATAAAGATGCTCATTGAGCGTCGGCGGCCAAATTTATCACTAATATAGCCACCACTTGGTCGAGCTAATAAGTTCATAAAGGCAAACGCGGCACCCAGCATACCTGCTGCAGCAAGTGACATACCGTCAAAGGTTTCTAAGAAGAAGGCTGGCAGCATAGATACAACCGCTAATTCAGAACCAAAAGTTACAAAGTAAGCCCAGTCTAAAATAGCAACTTGCTTAAATTTATAACGTTGATGGGGCTCAACTTCGCCTGTTTTAAGCATTTCTTTATTCACTTTATAAATTTGTGAAAACTGAAATACACATAAACCAACGAGTACAACGTACATTATATTTGTTGTTGTAGCAGATAATAACCCTACGCCAGTAGGTGATAATTTCCATGCTAGCACGGCCAAGATGATGTACATCGGCAGATTCATGGCTAAATAGAAGTAAAAGTCTTTACGGTTACTAACTTCTAAACCACCTGATTTTTTAGGTTTGAAATATGTTGAGCCTTTTGGTGTGTTGCGGGCACGTAAGTAGAAAAAGCCAGAGTAAAGAATGGCCATAACACCTGTGCTGCCAATGGCATAGCGCCAGCCGTCTTCACCGCCATAAAACATCAATGCAACAGTAGGTAGCGTAAAGGCCGCCGCTGCTGAACCAAAATTACCCCAACCGCCATAAACACCTTCGGCTAAGCCAACTTGTCTGGCAGGAAACCATTCGCCAACTAGACGAATACCAATCACAAAGCCTGCGCCTACAAAGCCTAAGATGAAGCGAAAAAGGGCAAGTTGTTCGTAAGTCTGCGCCGATGCGAATGCAATACACATTAAGCCAGAAAGGAGCAGTAGTAAGCTATAAACGATACGGGGGCCGAACTTATCAACCAGTATGCCTACAACAATCCGTGCAGGAATCGTGAGCGCTACGTTCAGGATTAGCAGTGCTTTCCATTGTGCTCCCGTTAAATTGAAAGCCTCCATAATGAGCGGTTTGAGTGGTGCGTGGCTAAACCACACAACAAATGTCAGAAAAAATGCAAACCAAGTAAGGTGAAGTAAGCGAATATTCGCTTGATTAAAATTGAGGAGATTTAAATTTCCTGAACTCATAGTGCTTAATCGTCCCGTCTACTTAATTAAAAGTTGTATCATTATTGTGCAATGTCAAGATGTTATTTATGCACTGATGCGGCCATGCTTGCACCATTGTGCAAAGTCAGTGGCTTGTTAGCAGGTCTTATGCCACATTTTTAATTTTTCCCTAAATGCAGTAAATAGGCACTTAAAATCAGCTATATTCTTGTAATTTGTTGCCAAATTTTATTTCGGCGTTTATTGGCTTATATTTTCGCTGAACCATAAAAATGCATAAATGCAGAGAGATGTTTTATGGGTGGTGCATAATGAGTCTTCGTTAGCTATTCAAATGGTGCATTAGAGAAGGAGAGGAAGCGGTGCATTGTCTTTGCTTTCGCTTTGATGCAGTGCATTGGCAATATGCGATGTGTAATTGCACTGCAGTTGTTAGTTTGGGTTTAATAATGGTGCTGTGAATGATATTGGGAATGGCATTAGTGAGAGCGCTGCGGAAGGTCTAGCTAGCTCTATTTGAGTAGCAGGCTCGAATATGTAGAGCTAACCTTGATTGCGTCTTGATTATCTGATGTGGGGCTGGGTTAAACACCCAGTGCACGGAGTATTCGATTAAACCCCGTAGGTGGTTGGGTCACAATTACAACAGAGATGTTGTCACGCCCGCCACCATCTAACGCTGCTTGCACTAGTGCATTGACTGCTCCATCAATATCACTATGTGTATTTAAGATGTCACAGATTGTCTGGTCGCTCACGGCATCGGTTAGACCGTCGCTACAGAGTAAAAGCCAGTCATCCTTT